>NZ_JAFCWX010000007.1:0-261979 GCF_049897805.1 Massilia sp. TWP1-3-3 | reverse complement strand
TAATGCATTAAGCTAACTGATACTAATTGCCCGTACGGCTTGTCCCTATAACCTTAGCAGGTATAGAAGATAAGAATGCGCGTTGTGCTTTGTGTTGATACACAGATCGCTACCAGAAATAAAAAACAATACTTCTTCCAGATTCAAGCTAGTGCTGCCCTGTTGGGAGCACCAAGCTGTACAAGTTATGCCTGATGACCATAGTAAATCGGTACCACCCCTTCCCATCCCGAACAGGACCGTGAAACGATATTACGCCGATGATAGTGCTGCAACCAGTGTGAAAGTAGGTTATCGTCAGGCTAGTTATAAGAGAAAAACCCCGCAGAAATGTGGGGTTTTTTTTCGTCCCCAGATTACACCCGTCAATATGCCAAGCACGGCAACCTTAGGGCGGATGAAATCCGCCATGTTCGCGTCCCGTTACCGTCCCTGCAGTCGTTATAAGCGAAAACCCGCAGAAATGTACCGATTTTCCCTAAACGTCGTCATTGGCGTTAATTTCAACGGAACCGTGCACCTTTCCAAGCACAAGCAATCCATGCAATAAATGGCATTTGGTATGAAAGAATTGCCATTGCGATATTTGTGTTGCTTCTCGATGTTATGATTTCTCTAATGAATTGTTGAGCGCATCAACAATTTGAGCAGTGTCAATAACGCACACGTCAAACTTCACATTAGAGCCAGAAAAAATCATGACCTTCAATACCTTTAAATTCGCTGCGGTCGCTGCGGCACTTGCCCTCAGCGCCCCTGCCTTTGCCAGCCTCACCTACGCCACGGGCCAAGACCTTGACCATGACGGTCTGGACGACCAGTTCACCGTCAATAGCGCTCAAGCCTACCTCGTTACCGCTGCCGCGCCTGGCTGGCCAGTACTGCCACAGCCAAGCGTGACGAGTGGGCGCTACATTTCGTGGGATCCCATCCAGTCCGGCCGTCCGTCGACTGTGTTCAGGAACAACGTCTACAACTACAGTTTCCAGTTCAACTGGGCCGGTTCCATGTTGCAGGGGAACGCTGATACGACCACCTTCGATTTCCGCTGGATCTCTGACGACTACCTGACCGACGTTACCCTCAATGGTACGTCGCTCGGCGTGAACAATATCGGCGCATCGAAGGTCTGGCGCATTTCGAACAGCGCTTCGGTCGTCGGCGAGCTGCTCCAGGGACTCAACACCATTAATTTCTTGGTGAACAATACTGGTGGCGGCGCGAACGGATTGGCAGCGGACTTCACCATCCACGGCAACGCTGTCGCGGTCCCATCATCCGACGTGCCTGAGCCGGCACCTCTGGCCTTGATGGGTCTTGGACTGGCGATCGCGCTGGCAGTGTCGCGCAAGCGCGCCTGATCAGCATCTCGCAACCAGCCGCCTGATCGACGGCAACATGTCGCGATCAGGGCCCGTGATAGCCGGCATCAGCCTTGACCTTCCCCCGAAACACCCAGTATGACCAAAACACGTACAGCAAAATCACCGGTAGCAGGAACATGGTGCCCACCATCAGAAACTGCTGGGACATGGGCGCCGTCGCGGCATCCCACAAGGTAATGGACGGCGGCGCCACATACGGCCACAGTGAAATAATCAGCTCCGTGAACGACAGGAAAAACAAGCCCATCGAAGCGAGAAAGGGCACCACCTCGCGTCCCCTGCGCAAGGATTGCCATATAAGCCAGGCAAGCACCACGGTCAGCAGCGGCACTGGGGCAAAATAAAAGAAATTGGGAAGCGTGAACCAGCGCGCGGCGATACGCTCGTTTGTCAGCGGCGTCCAGACGCTCACCATGAGGATAAAGGCAAGTATGCCCAGCAAGGCGCGCTGCGCCATCGTGCGCGTCCATTCCTGCAGCGCGCCTTCGGTTTTCATGTACAGCCAGGTGGCGCCAAGCAGCGTGTAGCCGACGACCAGGCCAGCGCCGGTCAGCAGCGGGAACGGACCGATCCAGTCCCAGCTGGTTCCGGAAAACGCGCGGCCTTTGACCGGGAATCCTTCGATGAAATTGCCAAGCACGACGCCCTGCGCGAAAGTCGCAAGCAGAGAGCCGTACGCAAACGACCTGTCCCAAACCGCGCGCCGGGCTTGGGGCACGTGCCGGAACTCGAACGCAACCCCGCGAAACAACAGCCCCAGCAGCATGACCAAAATGGGGAAATAGACCGCCGGCATGATTACGGCAAACGCGAGCGGAAACACGGCCAGCAATCCTCCGCCGCCCAACACCAGCCAGGTTTCATTAAAGTCCCAGATCGGTGCGACCGACGCCACCATCAGGTCGCGCTCTTCTGCATCCTTGCGGAAAAAGAACAGGATGCCTACGCCAAGGTCGAAGCCGTCGAGCAGCACATACATCAGCACCGCGAGCGACAGGATCAGTGCCCACAGTGGCACCAGGTCAAGGGACATCGGATCCTCCCGCAAGTGTCGCCTGGCCATCTGCATTGCTCACCGCCGACATGGGGCGCATCAGCACAAAGCCGCTCCCGAAAATGATGATGTACGCCAGCACGTAACCGGCCAGCGAAATGAGTACGTCAAGCGTGGTGAGCGAGGGCGTCACACCCTCGCTGATGCGCACCAGCGAGGGCGTCACACCCTCGCTGGTGCGCATCAGCCCATACACCACCCAAGGCTGGCGCCCGACTTCCGTCACCGTCCAGCCAGCCACCACGGCAATAAAGCCGAAAGCGCCCGACACCTGGCATGCGCGTAGATACCAGCGCGTATCGAACAGGCGGCCGCGCCACCACAGCAACAGGCCGGTGAGGACGATGGCGAGCATGAGCAGGCCGATGCCGACCATGACGCGAAACGCAAAATACACCACCGCGACAGGCGGGCGGTCCTGCCGCGGCCATTCCTTCAAGCCCTTGACTTCACCGTTCGGATCGTGTGTCAGGTAAATGCTTGCCAGCTTGGGAATGGCAACTTCAAGATGATTTTTCTCTGCCTCGGCATCGGGCAGCGCGAACAGGGAAGCGGCGACACCGCGCTGGGTTTCCCATATGCCTTCCATGGCGGCCACCTTTGCAGGCTGATGCTGCAGCGTGTTCAGGCCGTGCAGGTCGCCAAGCATGATCTGCAAGGGCACGAACAGGGCGAGCAACAGCAGCGACATGCGCATCATGATGCGGCTCTCGGCGCGCGCCGCCCCCCGCAGCAAATAATAGGCACCGACGGCGAGGACCACGAACGCCGTGGTGATCAGGAATGCCGAGACGGTATGCGCGAGCCGGTATGGAAAGGAGGGCGTGAAGATCACGGCGGACAGGCTGAGCGGGAAAAAACGCCCGTCGACGATCTGGTAGCCGGCCGGCGTCTGCATCCAGCTGTTTACGGCGAGAATTCAGAACGATGACAGCACGGTGCCCAGCGCCACCAGGACCGCCGACAGCGCGTGCGCCCACTGCGGCACGAGCTTCCTGCCAAAGAGCAACACGCCGAGGAAGGCGGATTCAAGAAAGAATGCGGTGACGACTTCGTAGGCGAGCAGCGCGCCGACCACGTTCGAGGTGGCGTCGGTAAACCGGCTCCAGTTGGTGCCAAACTGGAACGGCATGACGATCCCCGACACCACGCCCATGCCGAACGAGATCGCGAAAATCTTGATCCAGAACGCCGACAGCCGACGCACCGTCTCGTCCTTGCCCAGCCAGTAGCGGACCTCGAGGGTGGCCACATAGCAGGACAGGCCGACCGTAAAGGCCGGCAGCAAGATGTGGAATGCAATCAGCCAGGCGAACTGCATCCTGGAGAGGAACAAGGCATCCATGGGAACCCTTATGCAAGCAGTGCTGCCGAAAGCAGACTTTGATGCATCAGGCAAATGGGCCGATGATCCCGCTCAACCGTGTCCCGGGAACTGTGGCCGCGAACTGCGCTCCTTGCTACTCGCCGTCCTGTTGACGGTGCAGCGTTCGGTCTTCGCCGAGCCAAGCGACCTGCTTGTGCCCCTGTCCCAAAAAAATCCGCCCCGAAAGGCGGACTTGGGGCCGCCAGGATTACTGCGGGCTGTAGGTGACTTTCAAGGTATAGGTCGATGCCGAATAGCCCTTGAGCAGCAGGTACACGTCGCCATTTGCCGTCATGCTGACCGTGCAGGTTTCGGCCGCAGCCGCGCCGTCCGACTTGCAGGTGTAAGTCGACGTGGTCGGCAGCGCGCTCTTGCGGATATACAGGTCAACGTCCCCAGTGCCGGTCGTTTCGCCCTTCAGCGTGCCACCCGAAATCACCTTGAATGGCCCGAACGATTTGGTCTGGCCGGCCGTGAACGATCCCGTGAACGTTTCCACGCGCTGCGTCGGAACGACTGCCGGCCCGTCGCTGCCCAGCTCAATGGCGAACGCCGCCGCCATCTTGGCAAACTTAAGCGCATGCGCGGCCTGGTTGCCGGAATTGGCGTAGGTGTCGTTCGCAGTATGGATGTAGGGATTGTCCTGGCCCATGGCCGTCTCGAACGGCATCGATGCGTAGTAACCCTGGGCGGTCCAGGAGGCATGGTCCGAACATGCATAGCCGCACTTGTCGTAGCCGATCGTCACGCCCGGCTGGTAGGTCGTGATTAGCTTGGCGATGAAGTCCGACTGCAGGGCGTCGGTGTAATCGGTGAACAGGTAGATGTCGTTGGGCGAGCCCTTGTAGTTGGTCATGTCCAGCTGCATCACGCCGACCACGTTCACATTGTTCGCCTTGAAGTTGGCGGCAATGTCTTTCGAGCCGCGCAGGCCCACTTCCTCGGCGGCGTAGCCGATCATCTTGATCGTGCGGCGCGGCTTGTATCCGTTGGCAATCATGGCGCGCAGCGCTTCGGTCATGCTGGCAATGCCCGATGCATCATCGTCCGCCCCCGGCGCGCGCGCTGTTTCACCCGTATTCGACACATTGATGGAGTCGAGGTGGCCGCCCAGCACCACCACTTCGGACGCATTGTCGATACCGGCAATAGTCAGGATCACCGACTTTTGCGTGTAGCCGGTGTGCGCGAATTGGGTGACGGTAATGTCGCTGCGGCCGGTGGCCATGCCGGCCCATTTGGTGCGCAGCCAGTTCGAGGCGTCAGTGCCGCCGGTGGAGGTGTAATAGCGGTTCACAAACGTCGACAAATCGTTGATCGTCGTGGTGATATTGCCCGCTTGCATTTGCGAGAGCACCGGCGTTACCAGAGCTGCGTTGTCCAGCGTGTATGCCGGGCGCGTGAGCGTTGCCAGCGTGGCCGGCGGGGCCGCCTGCTGCGCCAGCGAACGCTTGCCCTCGGCTTCGCTGGCGTGGAACATGAAGCCGCCGCAGCGCTTCAATTCATGGTGGATGGCTTCGCTCAGCTTGCGCATTTGTTCTTCATCCACTTCGACCAGATGGACTTGTTCGGTCGACGCCACCTTCGCGCCCGCTGCATTGGTACGCAGCGTCTTGGTATCGCGGGCGATCACCTGTGGCGCCATTTTCTGCAATTGCGCATATGCTTTTTCACCCACGGTAATCCAGCTCTTCTTGCCCTCGGCCATCGCAGCGCCGCTGGCAAACAATCCAGCGAGCAAAACGGCGAGAATGACGGGAGCGCTACCAGCTGCAACTTTGCGTTTCTGACTCATTGATTTTTCCTTTTGTTATGGGCGGGTTGCCCTCTGCAAGCGGAATGCAGGCCGGTAGGCCTAGTCCCGCCTATCCAAAACAAGGCGACCGGGATGGCCGCAACGTGGATCTCGTGGAGCTGGTGTTTGCGCGAAAACGCAAGATTGGGAAAAATACTATCACGCAAATTGTGTGTTGCGGGGCAGGTGTCTCATTAGGCCGACAGTCTAATTCTTAACAAAATCAATGACTTACAACCTTTGTTATCGCACGGCACTGTGACGTGCTAAGGAGAATCCGTCCCCAGCTCGACAGCATAAGCCGCTGCCATGCGGGCGAACTTGAGCGCGTGCGCGGCCTGAGCGCCCGAGTTGGCATACGTGTCGTTCTTGCTGTGGATGCTGGGGTTATCCTGGGCAAGCGTCGATTCGAAAGGCATCGAAGTCGCGTAGCCCAGCGCACTCCAGGCCGCATGGTCGGAACAGGCATAGCCACATCTGTCGCTGCCAATGTTCACCGTCGGCAAATAGGCGGCAATCAGTTTTTCGAGAAAACGATTTTGCTCGCCGTCCGTGTAGTCGCTGATCAGATAAATATTCTTGCTGGAACCTTTGAAGTTGGTCATGTCGAGCTGCAAGACGCCGACCACGTCGACCTTGTTCCGCTTGAACTCGCGCGCAATATCCTGCGAGCCGCGCAGGCCGACTTCCTCGGCGGCGTAAGCGATCAGCTTAATGGTGCGGCGCGGCCGGTAGTCGGCCTGGACCAGCACCCGCAGCACTTCGGTCAGGACGGCGACCCCGGAGGCGTCGTCGTCGGCCCCGGGCGCTGGCGCCTGCGCGCGCTCGGCGCTCAAGCTGATCGAGTCCAAGTGGGCGCCCAGCACGATCACCTCGGACGCCTTGTCGCTGCCGGTAATCGTCGCGATGACCGAGCGCTGAGCGTAGCCGGCGTGGTCGAACTGCGTCACCGCCATGTTGCCATGCCCGGCCGCCAGTGCCGCCCATGTGGTGCTGATCCAGTCCGCCGCCTGCGCCCCGTGCGCGCTGCTGTAGTAGCGGTTGACGAAGCCGGACAGGCGGATGATCGTCGCGGCGATCTGCTGCTCGTCCATCTGCGCCAGGATGGGCGTAACCAGCGCCTGGTTGGCAAGCACATACGACGGGCGCGTGCTGAGCGGCACCGCGCGCAGTGCGCCGCCGGCCAGCGCCACGCGCGCCTGCGCTTCGCTGGCATGGAACATGAAGCCGCCGCAGTGCTTGAGCTTGCGATGCAGCGTGGCCGCAATCGACGGCAGATCGCGGGTGCGCACTTCGATCAAGTACAGGTTTTCAGCGCCGCCCGCCGCCAGCTGATTGGCGCGGATGGTAACCTTGTGCCCGCCAAGCTTGAGCTGGGCGAAGGCCGCTTCACCGACGGTCAGCCAGCTGCCCTGGCTTGCCGCCGCCGTGCCCGACACCGCCATACCGGATACCATGATCACTGCCGTCGCCAGGCTTGTGCCGTACATGAGTGCCTCCGTCGTTCTCGATGGAAAAAGCTTAACGCGCACAGTTGTGCCCGGCACATCGGCGCAGCCGTCAGGTTTGCGAAATATCAAAGGTTCTAAGGTATAGTCATCAACATGTCCAGTCACGCAAGCTATACCCAGAGCACCCCGCTCGGCGCGGTCGGCGTCACCGTCACGCGTCACGTCGTGGCCGTGCCCGCCGCCTTGAATGTGCCTTACGAAGGCGCCGACCCTCACGTGCAGCAAGACTTCCCGGACGGTTTTTCGCCCTCGTACGGTTCGGGACTGGCGTTCAAGGGCGTCGGCTCCGATGGCGACCTGGAGTTTTTCTGCCTGACCGACCGCGGTCCGAACGGCGACGGGCCGCGCCTGCCGTCCCTCGACGGCGCTGGCATGATGGACAGCAAGCTATTCCCCGCGCCTGGTTTTACGCCGGCGATCGGGCTGCTGCGGGTCGGCGCGCACGGGGCCGCGCTTGCGTCCAGCCTGCCAATCCGCATCTCCCCCACCTTGATGGCGTCCGGCTTGCCGCTGCCCGATGCAGCGGAAATTCCCCTGCATGATGCCCTGCGTTTCGACGCCGGCGGCAAAGCGGTTTTTCACGCCGGAGGCATCGACAGCGAAGCGATCGCCTACGACCGCCAGCGCGGCGTGCTGTGGGTGGCCGACGAGTATGGCCCGTTCCTGATGAAGATCGATCCGGATAGTGGTGCGATGCTGGAACGGTATGCACCGGGCAGCGGCTTGCCATCCATCCTGGCCCGGCGGCGCGCAAACCGCGGCATGGAGGGCATGACGCTCGACCCCGCCACCGACACCCTCCACGCCTTCCTGCAAAGTCCGCTGAGCGATGGCGCGGCGCCCTACGCCGTCACTGAGAAGGTCGAAAAAATCGAACGCTACGCCGCCTTCCTGCGCTGGGTCGAGTTCGACCCGGCCAGCGCTTCGACGCTGCGGATGATGGCCTATCCGCTGGCCGGGGCGCAGTTTGCCGACGGGCGCACCGGCAATGCCAAGCTGGGCGACGTGGTAGCGCTCGGTGGCGGAAAGTTCATCGTGATCGAACAGGGCGAGGGCGAGCACGGCCACGTGTTCAACAAGCTGATGCTGGTCGACACGGCCGCCGCCACGGACATCGGCGCCGCCGCTTTCAATCCGGCAACGGCGGACCTGGAACGCAGCAGCATGGGCGGCTCCCCCGTGAATGGCGCCGACTGGTCGGCCGTGACACCGTTGAAAAAGACGGAACTGCTAAGCCTGAATGGCATCGGCTGGGTCGCTGAAAAAGCGGAAGGCTTGGCGCTGGTGGACGCGCACACACTGGCCATTACCAACGACAACGACTTTGGCATGGCAACCCGGGTATTCGATGCGCGAGGGAACGAAGTTGTAGACGCCGACGTCACCGGCTTCGAGGTTGATGCCGGCGGCAATATCGTTGCGGGGAGCGCCGCCACCAACCGCGTGCGCGTGGCCAGGGGCGCCGAGCGCGAGCTAAGCCTGTGGCTGCTCAGTTTCGCGCAGCCATTGGCGTCTTACGGCGCCTGATTAAAAAGCACGGGTAACTTTGACCACGACAAAATTGACGCCGCTGTTCGGCTTCTTGATGCCCCCGTTTGAAAAATGCTGGACCTTCAAGCCCAGGTCCCAGCCATTGTCCAACACATAGCCGGCACCCGCATGGTCGCCGAACTGGAAACGGGTTGACAGGCAGTTGGCGTCATTGTCGACCAGCGCCGACAGCCAGTGCACGCCGATCCCGCCTTCCAGGTACCAGCCCTTGCGCTCGTCAGCCTGCCAGCGAAACACCGGCGTCAGTCCGAAGTCGGTAATATTCTGGTTCTGCCCCTTGACGTTTTGGTAGGCCCGCCCTTGCCAACGCGCCAGCTGCACGTCCCAGTAGGCGCCGATATGCCTGCCATTGTGCTCGAACCAGCGCCGCTCCCAGTGTGACTGCAGCCCGGCGCGCAGCAGCGCGACTTTGGAACCCGATCCATACTCGAGCGACGCGCCGTCCGGCGTCGGCGCGCCAGCCAGCGCGGGCAGCGGCACAGCCAGCGCAAGGAGCACGGCGAGGACGTTGAATTGCGTTGGGGCTATCATGGGTGCTTCGGCGAAGGATAATTGAACAGCAAGCATTGTACCGGCCTCGCGGTCATTTCGAGGGCGCGCACGCGTGACATAATGAATGGAGCGACATTGACACAACTACCAATCGTATTTATCGGCATCGGATTGATGGGCAGGCCCATGGCCTTGCGCCTGTTGCAGGCCGGCTACCCGGTGCGCGTCTGGAACCGGACCGCTGCAAAAGCGCAGTCGCTGCACCCGGCCGGCGCCGAACCGTTCGCCAGCGTGGCCGAAGCGGTGCGCGGCGCCGGCATCGTGATCTCGATGCTGGAAGCGGGCGACGCCGTGGACGAGGTGATCGCGGCCGCCTTGCCCGCGCTGGCGCCGCGCACGCTGTGGATCGACATGAGTTCCACGGCGCACGCCGAAGCGCTGGTCTTTCACGCCAATCTGGTCCGGCATGGTTGCCGCTTCGTCGATGCGCCCGTCTCCGGTGGCGTCGCCGGCGCCGAGGCGGGCACGCTGGCGATCATGGCCGGCGGCGCCATGGATGACTTTACCGAGGCCATGCCGGTTCTGACGGCGATGGGACGCGCAACGCTGGTCGGTCCCGCAGGCAGCGGCCAGGTCGCCAAACTGTGCAACCAACTGATCGTTGGCGCCACGCTTGGCATCGTCGCCGAAGCCTTGCTGCTGGCGCAGGCGGCCGGCGCGGATCCGCATGCCGTGCGCGATGCGATCCGGGGTGGCTTTGCCGAAAGCCGCATCCTCGAGCTGCACGGCCAGCGCATGCTCGACCGCAATTTCATGCCCGGCGGCCAGGTTAAAAGCCAGCTCAAGGACTTGCGCAATGTACTGGCGGCGGCGGCCGACGCGGGCCTGGTGCTGCCGGTCGCAGCGCTGGTGACGGAGTCGTTCCAGAGCATCGCCGCTGACCACCCGCACGCCGACCATGCAGCTGCCTTGCTGGCGCTGGAGAAAAAAAATCCGGGGCAGCGCCTTGGCGCCGGCCCGGACCGTTGTCCCTGAGCTGCGTGCTGTCAGGCCAGCGGCAAGCTCATTTCCGCCAGGCGCACCCAGTAGCTGGCCCCGATCGGCAGCAGGCTGTCGTTGAAATCGTAGCTCGCATTGTGCAACTGGCAAGGCCCCAGGCCGTGGCCGCCCGCGCGGTGGCTGCCTTCGCCATTGCCGATGAAGACATAGCAGCCTGGCTTGGCCTGCAGCATGTAGGCGAAATCTTCGGCACCCATGGTCGGCGCGGTATTGCTGTCGACCCGCTCCGGCCCGGCGACCGCCTTCATCGCCTCGATCGCGAACGCCGTTTCCTTGGCATGATTGACCAGCGGCGGGTAATTGCGCTTGAACGTGAAGTCGATGTCGGCGTTGAAAGCGGCCGCGGTATGCCTGGCGACCTCTTCCATGCGCTGTTCGATCAAGTCCAGCACCGGCGTGGTAAAGGTGCGCACGGTACCGATCAGCACCGCTTCGTCGGGGATGACGTTGGTGGCGCTGCCGGCGTGGATTTGGGTGATCGACAGCACGGCCGTATCAAGCGGGTTTTTCTCGCGCGACACGATGGTTTGCCAGCTTTGCGCGATATGCACCGCCACCATGACGGGATCGACACCCTTGTGCGGCTGGGCCGCGTGCGCGCCCTTGCCCTTGACCACGACGTGAAACTCGTTGCTGGACGCCATCATGGGCCCGGCCACGATATTGAACGTTCCCATTTCCAGGCCCGGCCAGTTGTGCATGCCGTAGACTGCATCCATGGGAAACTGCTCGAACAAGCCGTCTTCCATCATTCGCCTGGCGCCGCCGCCGCCTTCTTCGGCGGGCTGGAAAATCAGATACACCGTGCCGTCAAAATGGCGGTGCGTGGCCAGGTGATGCGCCGCTCCGAGCAGCATGGCCGTGTGGCCGTCGTGGCCACAGGCGTGCATCTTTCCCGGGTGAACAGAGGCGTGTTCGAAGCTATTGCTCTCTTGCATGGGCAGCGCATCCATATCGGCGCGCAGGCCGATCGCCCGCGCGGACGAGCCGTTCTTGATGATGCCCACCACGCCCGTCACGCCCAGCCCGCGCACGACCGAAATTCCCCATTCGGTCAGGCGCGCGGCGACCACGTCCGAAGTGCGCTGCTCTTCATAACAAAGTTCCGGATGCGCATGCAGATCGCGCCGAATTTGCTGCAGTTCCGACTGGAAGGCGATGATGGGTTCGACGAGTTTCATGTGGTTCTCCTAATGTCCGAATGTTAATGCATTTGCCGAACTATTGTAGCCCTGCTGATCCCGGGGTGGACTTCTTCCCGTGGGGCATTGCATGAGGGTGGCGGGAATCGTTTACAGTAGCGGTTTCGCCCCGTGATTTTTTCCTGGATCGCTGATGACCATTACCCAAGTGCGTGCCGCCTGTCCGCACGACTGCCCCGATACCTGCGCGCTGCTCATTACCGTCGAGGATGGCGTCGCCACCGAGGTCAAAGGCGATCCCGACCATCCGACCACGGCCGGCGTGCTGTGCACCAAGGTCGCGCGCTACGCCGAGCGCACCTACCATGCCGACCGCCTGCTGCATCCGATGCGCCGCGTGGGCAACAAGGGCGAGGGCAAGTTTGAACGCATCACCTGGGAACAGGCAATCGACGAGATCGCCACCCGACTGGGCGGCATCGTCGCCCGCGCTCCTCAGGCAATTTTGCCTTACAGTTATTGCGGCACCATGGGGCAAGTGCAGGGCGAGTCGATGTCGGCGCGCTTCTTCCACAAACTGGGCGCCTCCTTGCTGGACCGTACCATTTGCGCCATGGCGGGCTTCATCGGTTATAAATACACCATCGGCGCCACCATCGGCACCGATATCGAGCAATTCCAGGATGCCAAACTGATCATCATCTGGGGCGGCAACCCGAT
Source organism: Massilia sp. TWP1-3-3 (assembly GCF_049897805.1). Taxonomy (NCBI): domain Bacteria; kingdom Pseudomonadati; phylum Pseudomonadota; class Betaproteobacteria; order Burkholderiales; family Oxalobacteraceae; genus Massilia; species Massilia sp. TWP1-3-3. The sequence goes on along the minus strand of NZ_JAFCWX010000007.1, from coordinate 249,904 downwards.
TGCCTCCAACCTGCATTTCTGGATGCGCGCGCAGGAAGCCAAGCGGCGCGGCGCGAAGTTGATCGCGATCGACCCGTACCGCTCGCTGACGGCTGAAAAATGCCACCAGCACATTGCCCTGCTACCCGGCACGGATTCGGCGCTGGCGCTGGGCCTGATGCACGTGCTGATCGCCGAAGACCTCGTTGACCAGGATTACATCGACCAATACACGCTCGGCTTCGCGGAGCTGAAACTGCGCGTGGCCGAATGGACCCCGGAACGCACGGCCGACACCTGCGGCATTTCGACCAACGAAGTGCTGGGCCTGGCGCGCGCATACGGCCAGGCGGCGCGGCGCGGCGAACCGGTTGCCATCCGTACCAACTACGGCGTGCAACGCGTGCGCGGCGGTGGCATGGCCGTGCGCAACATCGCCTGCCTGCCGGCGCTGGTGGGCGCATGGCGCCACGCGGCCGGGGGCATCCAGCTGTCGACTTCCGGCTCGTTTCCTCTCAACAAGCCGGCCATGCAGCGTCCGGACTTGCTGACCACGCCGGCGCGCACCATCAACATGACCACCATCGGCGACGATTTGCTGCGCGAGAGCTCGCCCGAGTTCGGTCCCAGGATCGAAGCGGTCATTGTCTACAACGCCAACCCGCTGGCGATTGCCCCCGATTCCGACAAGGTGATGCGCGGCTTTTTGCGCGACGACCTGTTCACGGTGGTGCTGGAACACTTCCAGACCGACAGCGCCGACTACGCCGACATCTTGCTGCCCGCCACCACGCAGCTCGAGCACATTGACGTGCACCACGCCTACGGCCACCTGTACATGATGGCCAACAACGCCGCCATCGCCCCCTTGGGCGAAGCCAAGCCGAACACGGAAGTGTTCCGCCTGCTCGCCGCGCGCATGGGCTTTGACGACCCCTGCTTCCAGGAAAGCGACGACCAACTCGCCGCCCAGGCATTTGACAAGACCCACGCGCGCGCGGTTCACTTCGACTGGGAGTCGCTCAAGCGCAAGGGTTGGCAAAAGCTGGCAATGCCGGATGCGCCTTTCGCCAACGGCAACTTTCCTACGCCGTCGGGCAAGTGCGAGTTTTATTCGGCGAGCATGCTGGCCGACGGCCTGGACCCGCTGCCATGCTACATCGCGCCCTATGAATCGCGGGCCAGCAACCCGCTACTGGCCGCCAAATACCCGCTGGCCATGATTTCTCCACCGGCGCGCAACTTTCTCAATTCGACCTTCGTCAACGTCATCAGCCTGCGCGGCACCGAAGGCGAACCGCGGCTGGACATGCACCCGGACGATTGCACGCCGCGCGGCATTGCAGACGGCGATATGGTGCGCATTTACAACGATCGCGGCGCATTCGTGTGCAAGGCGCGCATTACGCCGAAGGCGCGCGCCGGACTGGTCGTTGGTCTGTCAGTATGGTGGAAAAAGCTCGCCAGCGATGGCAAGAACGCCAACCAAGTGACAAGCCAGGCCTTGACCGACATGGGCCGCGCCCCGACTTTCTATGACACACTAGTGCAGGTGGAAAAAGCCGCTTGAAAAAAGGATCGCGCATGAAGTTCAGCCGCACAGCCAAAGGATGCATGTTGATGTGCGCGGCGGCGACCATGCTTGTCAGTTGTTCTAGCCTAAATTACTACGCCCAGGCCGCGCAGGGCCAGCTGACGCTGCTTTCCGACGCCCGACCCATCGAAGAATGGCTGGCCGACCAGAACACCGACGCCAAACTCAGGACGCGCCTGGCCACCGCGCGCCAGATCCGCACCTTCGCCGTGCACGAGCTTGGCCTGCCCGACAACAACAGCTATAAAAACTACGCGTCGCTCGCGCGCCCCTTCGTGCTGTGGAATGTCGTCGCCACGCCCGAGCTCTCGCTCAAGCCCGTCCAGTGGTGCTTCCCGGTGGCTGGCTGCGTCAGTTACCGCGGCTACTACAGCAAGGAAGACGCCGCAGCCTACGGACGCGAACTGCGCGCCGCGGGCAACGACGTGCAGGTCGGCGGCGTGCCGGCCTATTCCACGCTCGGCTGGTTCGACGATCCGCTGATTTCGACCTTCATCTACTACCCGGACGCCGAACTGGCGCGCCTGCTGTTCCACGAATTGTCGCACCAGGTGGTGTACGTGCAGGGCGATTCCCAGTTCAATGAATCGTTCGCCAGCGCGGTGGAGGAGGCCGGCGTGGAGCGCTGGCTGAGCAGCTACGGCAACCAGGCCATACGCGACAATTACATCAAGTTTTCCGCGCGCAAGAAGGAATTTCTGAAACTGTTGCTCACCTGCCGCAGCGCGCTGGAAGAAACCTACGCTTCCAAGGCCAGCCAAGCCAACAAGCGCGCCGCCAAGGCGCGCCTGTTCCAAAAGCTCAAGGATGACTACCAGTTGCTTAAGCTTAGCTGGGGCGGCTTTGCCGGCTACGACCGCTTTTTCGCCGAACCGCTGTCCAACGCGCACCTGGCATCAATTGCCACTTATAACGATTTCATCCCCGCTTTCCGCGCCTTGCTGGCGCGCGAAAAGACCTTTTCCCGCTTTTATGCCGCCGCCCGCGTCCTTGCCGAACTTGACAAAGACGAACGCCATACCCAGCTCAAACGCCTCGGCGGACCGATAGCTGTTGTTGCTGCAGCGCAGCAATGATCCTCCGGATAGAGGTCTTGCTCGAATACCAGCAAAAGCGCTTGCGTCCAAGCCGTCTGCCCGATAGCATCACAAGCAGGTGTGATAAAACGCATGCTCGTTCTTTTTAATCTAAAAAGCAACGCGACTGGCAGGGTGCCGCCAGATCCAACAATATAATTATTTGAGACAGAGGCATTCGATGGACAAATTTTGGCTGAAATCCTATCCCGCAAACATGCCGTCGGAGATCAATCCTGACCAATACGGCTCGCTCGTCCAGTTGCTGGAAGAGTCTTTCACCAAATTCGCAGACCGCAATGCCTACGTCTGCATGGACAAGTTCCTCACCTACCGTGAAGTCGACCTGTATTCCAGGCGTATGGCCGCCTGGCTGCAGACGCGCGGCCTGAAAAAAGGCGCGCGCGTGGCGGTAATGATGCCCAACGTGCTGCAGTACCCGATCGCGATTGCCGCCATCCTGCGCGCCGGCTACACAGTCGTCAACGTCAACCCGCTGTACACGCCGCGCGAACTGGAACACCAGCTCAACGACTCGGGCAGCGAAGCGATCATCGTGCTGGAGAACTTCGCCACCACGCTCGAACAGGTGCTGGCCAAGACCGGCGTCAAGCACATCGTCGTGGCCAGCATGGGCGAAATGCTCGGTGGCCTGAAAGGCATGATCGTCAATTTCGTGGTGCGCAACGTCAAAAAAATGGTGCCGGCGTTTTCGCTGCCGAACGCGCTGCGCTTCAAGGACGTGCTGGCCCAGGGCGAAAAAATGACCTTCACGCCGGTCAAGGCCAGCGCATCGGACGTCGCCTTTTTGCAGTACACGGGCGGCACCACGGGCGTGTCGAAAGGGGCCACGCTCACGCACCGCAACATCATCGCCAACGTGCTGCAAAGCGAAGCGTGGTCGCAGCCGGCCCTGGTGCGCGCGCCGGTCGTCGAGCAGGTCGTCATCGTGTGCGCGCTGCCGTTGTATCACATCTTTGCGCTGACGGCGTGCGCCATGTGGGGCACCCGCGTGGGCGCGCTCAATATCCTGATCCCGAACCCGCGCGATATCCCGGGCTTCATCAAGGAGCTGGCCAAGTACAAGATCAACATGCTGCCGGCGGTGAACACGCTCTACAACGCGCTGGTCAACCATCCTGACATCGGCAAGGTCGATTTTTCAGGCCTGAAAATTTCCAATGGCGGCGGCATGGCCGTGCAGCAGGCCGTCAACGACAAGTGGAAAAAACTCACGGGCACCTGCATCATCGAAGGCTACGGCTTGTCCGAAACGTCGCCCGTAGCCACCTGCAATCGGGCCGACCTGACCGAGTTTTCCGGCACCATCGGCCTGCCGGTGCCGTCGACCGAAATCGCCATCTTGGACGACGACGGCCATCCGGTGGCATTGGGCGAGCCGGGCGAAATCGCGATCCGCGGCCCGCAGGTGATGGCCGGCTACTGGAACCGCGCCGACGAAACGGCCAAGGTCATGACCGCCGACGGCTTTTTCAAGTCGGGCGACGTGGGCGTCATGGACGCCAACGGCTACGTCAAGATTGTCGATCGCAAGAAGGACATGATCCTGGTCTCCGGCTTTAACGTCTACCCGAACGAACTCGAAGGCGTGATCGCGCTCCATCCGGGCGTGCTGGAATGCGCCGTCATCGGCGTGCCCGACGAGCACTCCGGCGAAGCGGTCAAGGTGTACGTGGTGCGCAAGGACCCGAACCTGACCAGCGAGCAGTTGATGGACTACTGCAAGCAGCAGTTCACCGGCTACAAGAAACCGAAATACATTGAGTTTCGCGACGAGCTGCCAAAGACCAACGTCGGCAAGATCTTGCGCCGCGTCCTGCGAGATGAAAAGAAAGCCGCGTAAATAGTGGAAACCGAAAGCCGCCCGATCCGCTCGGGCGGCTTTTGCGTTAGAAAGCACGGTAGAAGCACACAACAACGAGAGAGGCATCAGATGGACAAGTTTTGGCTTAAGTCGTACGAAAAAGGCGTGGCAACGGAGATCGACATCACGCAGTACCGGTCGCTCAACGCCTTGCTCGAAGAAGCGTTCAAGAAATACGCCGACCGCAAGGCCTTCGCCTGCATGGACAAGTCCATCACCTATGGCGAGCTCGATCAGATGTCGCGGCAGATGGGCGCCTGGCTGCAGTCGCGCGGGCTCAAGCAAGGTGCGCGCGTGGCCATCATGATGCCCAACGTCTTGCAGTATCCGGTCGCCATGGCCGCCGTGCTGCGCGCCGGTTACGTGATCGTCAATGTCAATCCGCTGTACACCCCGCGCGAACTGCAGCACCAGCTTTCCGACTCGGGCGCCGAGGCGATCATCGTGCTGGAGAACTTCGCCACCACCGTCGAACAGGTGCTGGCCAAAACCAAGGTCAAGCACGTCATCGTCGCCAACATGGGCGATTTGCTCGGTTTCGTAAAAGGCACCATCGTCAACTTCGTGGTGCGCAAGGTCAAAAAAATGGTGCCGGCGTTTTCGCTGCCAACCGCGATCCCGTTCAACAAGGTGCTCGCCGAAGGCACGCGCCTGACGCTCAAACCCGTCAAGCTCGGTCATGACGACATCGCCTTTTTGCAGTACACGGGCGGCACCACGGGCGTGTCCAAGGGCGCCGTGCTCCTGCACCGCAACGTGATCGCCAACGTGCTGCAAAACGAAGCGTGGCTGCAGCCGACCTTGAATACACTGCCAAAGGACCAGCAGCTCATCTTCATTTGCGCGCTGCCGCTGTACCACATCTATTCGCTCACCGTTTGCGCCATGATGGGCACGCGCCTGGGCGGCTTGAACGTGCTCATTCCAAATCCGCGCGACATGCCCGGTTTCGTCAAGGAGTTGGCCAAGTACAAGGTCAACATTTTCCCGGCCGTGAATACGCTGTACAACGGTTTGCTCAACAACGCCGACTTCCACAAGCTTGATTTTTCAAGCTACAAGATCTGCAACGGCGGCGGCATGTCGGTGCAGCAGGCCGTGGCCGACAAGTGGCTCAAGCTGACCGGCACCCCGATCATCGAAGGCTATGGTCTGTCCGAGACGTCGCCGGTGGCCACCGCCAACCGCTGCGACATCAAGGAATTTACCGGCATGATCGGCCTGCCGTATCCGTCCACCGAAATCCAGATCCTGGACGACGACGGCCAGCCGGTCCCGCTGGGCACCGCCGGCGAAATCGCGATTCGTGGCCCGCAGGTGATGGCCGGCTACTGGCAGCGCGACGATGAAACGGCCAAGGTCATGACGGCCGACGGCTTCTTCAAGTCGGGCGACGTCGGCATCATGGACGAACGCGGCTACACCCGGATCGTGGACCGCAAGAAGGACATGATTCTGGTGTCGGGCTTCAACGTCTATCCGAACGAGATTGAAGGCGTGGTCTCCGCGCATCCGGGCGTGCTCGAATGCGCGTGCGTGGGCGTGCCGGACAAAAATTCAGGCGAGGCTGTGAAGCTGTTCGTGGTGAAAAAGGATCCGAACCTGACCTCCGAGATGCTGATGGATTACTGCAAAGAGCAGCTGACCGCGTACAAGAAGCCGAAGTACATCGAGTTCCGCACCGATCTGCCCAAGACCAACGTCGGCAAGATCCTGCGGCGCGAGCTGCGCGACGAAAAGACCGCCGCGTAACTGGCAAGCCCCAGCGGCCTCGCGAGCGAGGCTGCTGCACAAGGGGCTTCGTGGACCTACTCTTTTGCAGCGACATGGAACGCGGGACGATGAGGCTTGGCGTTGTTATCGGCGTGATTGCTTTGCCAGCGTGCCCCTGTTTTCAGCCCGCGCCGACCTCGATCACAGGAGATTGCGCAGTTCCTCACCCGTCAAAAACCCCTCCGCCGTGCCCTCGAGCCCGCACGCATGCTCGCCGGCGACTGCTCCCATCTGCATGCACTCCAACACCCCCCGCTCCTGCGCGTAGCCGGCCAAAAACGCCGCCGCAAACGCATCGCCCGCGCCATTGCTGTCAACGATGGGCCGTCCCATCCCCGCCACCCGCACGTGCCGCGATACCTGCTCGCCCCGCGTCATGAAATAACTGCCCGCCGCACCGGCCGTAGCCACCACGACTTGTGCGCGGCCCTGCGCGAAAATCTCGCGCATGACCTGTTCATGCCGCCCTCCCATGGCGGCGGTACTCATGAACACGATGTCCGAACGATAGGCGAAGAGATGGTAATAAGGTTTGCTGCCGTCCCAGTCATGCAGGTCCGTCGACACCATCACGCCAAGCGCCTGCGCATCGTCGTACAGATCCGCTGCCCACGGCACGATGGAAAAATGCGCATGCGTGGCACGCTCCAGGAAGGGCAGGTAATACGCGCGCTCCATGCGCAGCGCGTCCGGATGGCGAGCGTCATACAAGGAGAGCCGCCGCCCCGCCGGGTCAACCAGGTTCACGCTGCGGCGCGTGCCGCTTGGGTGAATCAGATAGCTGAAGGGCAGGCCCCGCTCGCGGTAACGCGCGTGGATCAGTTCTGCCTGCGGATCGTCGCCGATGAAGTCGACCAACATCGTGGCCCGCCCAAGCGCGTGCGAGCCGAGCGCCACGCCATTGCCGGTATGGGCCACGTAGTCGCGCACCGGGCCCACATGAATTGAGTCTGCCGTCGCCAGCGGCAGCCAGGGAACGCGCACGATGGTGTCGATGCCGACACCGCCAAATACCACAAGGTCCAAGTCGCGCATCGTATTTACCGGTTGTCTAGTTGCGGCAAATATATCGTAAACGTAGTTTTACTACAATATTTGATAGAAAAGTGCTGGGAAATGTGGTTTTTACTACCTGATTTGCTGCCTCATCCAGTGCGCCGCGCGCCCGGTCGACCGTTCGCGACGCCAAAGCTGGCCAGGCGCGCCGCCGCGCTGTTCGGGTCGCGCACATTGTCCAGGCCGACAAAAACGGTCGAAGTCGATTCCGGCGTAATTTCCATCAGCATGAAGCCCCGCTTGTCGCTGCGGCCATATTTGATGTGCGGGTTCATGTCGACAAACTGCTGCGTGCGCGCCTGCCCCCTGGAGCTCGAGGTAACGGAAGTGCCGCACAACTCGGTGGCAATGACGGGATTGCGCGCCGAGACGGGGCGCCCGAAATCGGCCAACAGATCAGTCGCGTAAAAAGTATGCACGTCGCCCGACAGGATCACCGGATTGGCCGCGCGGCTCGCCACCAGCGCATCGAACAGCCGGGCGCGCGCCGCCGGATAGCCATCCCAGCCATCGTTCCAGAAGCGCCCGCCACCGGGCGTAGTGAGCGGCAGCTGGCTCGATTGCGCCATGGGCGTTTGCTGCGCCACGATATTCCAGCGTGCTTTCGACGACGCAAAGCCTTCGGCCAGCCACGCTTCCTGCTGCGCGCCGAGCATGCTGCGCGCCGGATCGGCCAACGCCTTGCAGGCACGCGTGACCGAGCTTGAACCACCGCGCCCCTTGGGCGCACACGCCTGCACCGCGCGGTACTGGCGGTCGTCCAGCACGTGCAGGCGCGCCAGCTGGCCCCAGTCATAGCGCTGGTAGATACGCACGTCGCCAAAGGCACCCGAGCGCGGCGTTGCCAGGCGCAGCGGCATGTGCTCGTAGAAGGCCTGGTAGGCCGCGGCGCGGCGCGCTGCAAAGTCGGGCGTGAGCAGCTCGTCGCGGTCGCGCGCGTAGTCGTTGGCCACTTCATGGTCGTCCCAGGTCACGATCCAGGGCGCGGCCAGGTGCGCCGCCTGCAGGTCCGGGTCGCTCTTGTACTGCGCGTAGCGAGCGCGGTAGTCGGGCAGCGAGTACGACTCGTTCACCCGCTGCGCGCTGGCCGGGTGGTGCAATTGGTACGGTCCCCACTCGTAGATGTAGTCGCCCAAAAACACCACCAGGTCCGGATGGGCGGCTGCGATATGGCGGTGCGCCGCGTACGCGCCAAACTCCCAGTGCTGGCAGGAGGCGACGGCCAGCTTGAGCAGCCCGGGCATGGTGCCCGGCGCGGGCGCGGTGCGGGTGCGCCCGGCCGGGCTGACGGCGTCGCCCAGCATGAAGCGGTACCAGTACCAGCGCGCCGGTGCCAGTCCCTTGACGTCTACATGGACGCTGTGGGCCAGTGCGGGCGAGGCGGTTGCCGTACCCGCGGCGACGATACGGGTAAACGCCTGGTCGTGCGCCACCTCCCAGCGCACCGGAACGGCCACTGGCGGCATCGACTGTGCATTGAGCGGATCGGCCAGGATGCGCGTCCAGAGAATAACGGAGTCGGGCAGGGGCGAACCGGAAGCGACACCGAGACTGAATGGATAAGCTTGCGCGCGCGGGGCCGGGGCCGCCACGCTGGCGCCGGCCGCCCCCAGCGCGGCGCCCAGGCCGGCCAGGCGCGCGCCGCGCAGCAGGAAAATCCGGCGCTGCTGCTGCACCGGCACCTTAGCAGTCGGCCCTGGTGCTGTCGAGCGCGGGCAGCTTGCGCGGCTTGCGGTCGTCGCCGGTGGCCACATACGTTAGCGTCGCTTCGGTCACCTTGACGGTGTCGGCCTGCAGGCGGTTACGCTCGGCATACACTTCGACGTAGACGGTCACCGATGTGTTGCCGACCTTGACGATATCGGCGTAAAACGACAGCAGGTCGCCTACGAACACGGGATGCTTGAATACGAAGGAGTTGACCGCGATCGTGGCAACGCGGCCGTTGGCGCGGCGCGTGGCCGGCAGCGAACCGGCAATGTCGACCTGCGCCATGATCCAGCCGCCGAACACATCGCCGTAGACATTGGCGTCGGACGGCGCCGGCATCACCCGCAATTGCGGCATTTTGCCAGGAGGAAGGCCCGTGGTGGATGGTGCGGAAGCGTCTTTTTCGGGCGTGGTCATCTTGAATTCTCATGAAAGGCTACAATCGTCCAGATTGAACCATAAATATCAGACCTCTGCCAATGCGCCACCATTCCTCCAGCACGCCACCCCCTGTCGCCGACCCCAAAGCCGTAGTCCGCAGCGACTGGGCCGTCATCCAGACGCTGTTTCCCTACCTGTGGGTCTACAAATGGCGCGTGATGGCGGCCATGGCCTGCCTGATCGCCGCCAAGGTGGCCAACGTGGGCGTGCCGATGGTGCTCAAAAAGCTCATCGACCAGCTCACCATCAACCCGGCCAGCCCGCATGCGCTGCTGGTGCTGCCGCTCGGGGCGCTGGTCGCCTATGGCATGCTGCGCTTGTCGACAACCGTGTTTACCGAGCTGCGCGAGTTCCTGTTTTCGCGCGTCACGCAGCGCGCCGTGCGCACCATTGCCCTGCGCGTGTTTCGCCACCTGCATGCGCTGTCGCTGCGCTTTCACCTGAACCGCCAGACCGGGGGCATGACGCGCGATATCGAACGCGGCACGCGCGGCGTCAGCTCGCTGATCTCGTTCACGCTGTTTAATATCTTGCCCACGCTGGTCGAAATCACGCTCGTGCTCGGTTACCTGGTGACCCATTACGACATCTGGTTTTCAGTCATCACCGCGGTGGCGCTGGTGACCTACATCGCCTTTACCGTCCTCGTCACCGACTGGCGCACGCACTTCCGGCGCACCATGAACGACCTCGATTCCAAGGCCAACACCAAAGCGATCGACTCGCTGATCAACTATGAAACCGTCAAGTACTTCGGCAACGAGGATTACGAAGCAACGCGCTACGACGAAGGCCTGAAGGGGTTTGAAAACGCCGCAGTCAAGTCGCAGACCTCGCTGTCGTTCCTCAACACAGGGCAGTCCCTGATTATCGCCACCGCCGTCACGCTGATCCTATGGCGCGCCACCGCCGGCGTGATCGCCGGGAGCATGACGTTGGGCGACCTGGTGCTGGTCAATACCTTCATGATCCAGCTGTACATTCCGCTCAATTTTCTGGGCGTGATCTACCGCGAGATCAAGCAAAGCCTGGCCGACATGGAGCGCCTGTTCTCGCTGCTGGACCAGAACAAGGAAGTGGCCGACGACCCGCGCGCCAAGGCACTGCAGACGCGCGGCGCGCAGGTCGTGTTTTCAAACGTGAACTTCAGCTACGAGAGCAATCGCGAGATTTTGTTCGGCGTGGACTTCACGATCCCGGCCGGGACCACCACGGCGGTGGTGGGGCACAGCGGCTCGGGCAAGTCGACCTTGTCGCGCTTGTTGTTCCGCTTTTATGACGTCAACAGCGGTGGCATCAGCATCGACGGCCAGGATCTGCGCCACGTCACGCAAGAGTCGCTGCGCAGCGCGATCGGCATTGTGCCGCAAGATACGGTGCTGTTCAATGACACCATCGGGTACAACATCGCTTATGGCAAACCGGGCGCCACGCAGGACGATATTGTCGCGGCAGCGCGGGCGGCGTCGATCCATGACTTCATCGAGACCTTGCCGGACGGGTATGGAACCATGGTGGGCGAGCGCGGCTTGAAGCTATCGGGCGGCGAAAAGCAGCGCGTGGCAATTGCCCGCACCCTGCTCAAAAATCCCGCGATCCTGATCTTTGACGAGGCCACATCGGCGCTCGATTCAAAGGCCGAGCAGGCGATCCAGGCGCAGTTGAAGGAAATTGCAAAGAACCGCACCACGCTGGTGATTGCGCATCGGCTCTCGACGGTGGCCGACGCGCAGCAGATCCTGGTGCTCGATCACGGCAAGATCGTCGAGCGCGGCACGCATCAGGCCCTGCTCGCGCAGGATGGTTTGTACCGGCAGATGTGGGAGCGGCAGCAGGCCAGGCAGGATGAAGAGTTGCTGGCGTCTCCGGTGCCGACGTGACGCCTTGGTTTGCATCGCGCAGCGACCGTTGCGGCTGAAAAAATAGCCAACAATGTGGCGGAATGCGCTGGCGCTTTTCCGCCCTACGCGGTGTCGTCAGCGAATGGAGCACCTTTTGCATGGATGCGCCCGTAGGGCGGAAAAGCGCAGCGCATTCCGCCATTTCTCACCGCCTCAGTAGGTATAAAACATCCGCTGAATCTCCTTGGTATTGCTGGTTTTGGTCAGCGCCAGCATCAGCAAGATGCGCGCCTTTTGCGCACTCAAGGTATCGGCCACCACAAAGTCCAGCTCATCGTCATTGGCCTCGCCATTGCGCGCCAAAATCCCCTGGCCCACGCGGCTTGCGCGCACCACAACCACACCCTTGGCGCGCGCCGCCACCAGCGCCGGCTTGACCTTGGACGCCAGGCTGCCGTCCCCCACGCCCGCATGGATGATGCCCTTGGCGCCTGTGGCCACAAACGCATCGACCGCCACCGGCCCCATATTCGCGTAACCATACACAATCTCCACCGCCGGCAGCACCTGCAGCGCGCCGATATCGAACTCGGTGTCGCTCGTATGCTTGCGCAGCTGCTGGCGATAAAAGAACGGTTTGCCGCCCTGGATATAACCGAGCATGCCCAGCTCGGAAGTGCGGAACGCATCGAGCGTCGAGGTATTGCTCTTGGCGACATCGCGCGCGGACTGGATCTGGTCATTCATCGCCACCAGCACGCCCTTGCCCACCGCTTCCGGGCTGGCCGCGAGCAGCACCGAGTTATACAAGTTGATCGGGCCGTCGGCCGAGATCGCGGTCGACGGCCGCATCGCGCCCACCAGCACCACGGGTTTACGGCTCTTGACGACCAGGTTTAAAAAATAAGCGGTTTCTTCCAGCGTATCGGTGCCGTGCGTGATGACGATGCCGTCCACATTCGGCTGGGCCAGCAACACATTGACGCGCTTGGCCAGCGTGAGCCAGTGCTCATTGCTCATGTTCTCGCTGGCGATCTGGAACACCTGCTCGCCGCTGACGTTGGCAACCTTGGCCAGTTCCGGCACCGCCGCGATCAGGCGCTGCACGCCGACGGTGGCGGCGGTGTAGCCGACGGTGGTGGTGGACGAGGCGCCGGTGCCGGCGATGGTGCCCCCGGTCGCCAGGATCGTCACATTGGCCAGCTTGGGCGCGGCCGACTCGGCGTGCGCGGCCATGAAGAACAATAGGCCGAACAGCGCCAACATCGATTGCGCGGGATTTTTACGAAGCATGCGGTCTCCTGGACTGACTAGGGTGTTGATAAATGGGCGGGGCAGCTCAAGGCAGCGGGGCGGTAGCCAGGTCTTCCTGCGTTGGATTGGTCAGTTCGCCTTCCCACTTCGCCACGACGGCGGTGGCGATGCCGTTGCCGATGACGTTGGTGGCCGAACGCGCCATGTCGAGGAAGTGGTCAATCCCGAGCAGCAGCAGCAAGCCTTGTTCAGGCAGGCCAAACTGCGCCAGCGTGGCGGCAATCACCACCAGCGAGGCGCGCGGCACGCCCGCCATGCCCTTGGAGGTCAGCATCAGCACCAGCATCATTGTCAGCTGGGTGCTCCACTCCATGTGAATGCCGTAAGCCTGGGCGATGAAAATGGTGGCGAAGGTGCAGTACATCATCGAGCCGTCGAGGTTGAACGAATACCCGATCGGCAGCACGAAGGCGGCAATCCGGTTGCGCACGCCAAAGCGCTCCAGGCCTTCCAGCGTTTTGGGGAAGGCCGCTTCGGACGACGCGGTCGAAAACGCGAGCAGTGTCGGTTCGCGCAGTTCGCGCAGCAGCGCAATGACGCGCGGACCGAGGAACAGGAAGCCGGCAAAAATCAGCAGCAGCCACAACAGCGCAATGCCGAGGTAAAATTCGCCCATGAAAACGCTGTACTTGGCGATCACTTTCGGGCCGCTCTTGGCGATAATCGCCGTCACGGCGGCAAACACCGCGATCGGCGCCAGGTTCATCACGTAGCCGGTCACCTTGAGCATGACGTGGGCCACGCCGTCGATCGCGTCGATCAACGGTTTTGCGCGTTCGCCCACCGCAGCGGCCGCGGTGCCGAAGAACAGCGAGAAAATCACGATCTGCAAAATCTCGTTCTTGGCCATGCCATCGACGATCGACGCGGGCACCAGGTGGGTGACGAATTCTTTGAGCGTCAAGCTGGCGGTGGTGATGTCGGTCTTGGCCAAGGGCTCGAGTTCCATGCCCACGCCCGGCTGCAGCACGTTCACTAGCACCAGGCCGAGCGAGAGCGACATGACCGACGCTAGCACGAACCACAGCAGCGCCTTGGCGCCGATGCGTCCCACCTCGCTGGCGCTGCCCATCTTGGCGATGCCCACCACCAGGGTGGAGAACACGAGCGGGGCGATGATCATCTTGATCAGGCGCAGGAACACCGTGGTGACCAGCGATAGGTAATCGGCAAACGGTTTGGGATCGGCCAGCATCAGGTTGGCGGCGTAGCCGGTGATCAGGCCGAGCACCAGTGCGCCGAGAATGTAGAGGGTGAGGCGATTCTTCTTGTTCATATGGTGCGCATCCTGTTGGTAGGCCGATGAGTTGATGAGTCAGTGAGCCGATGAGCCTAAGCTTGCCTTCTGGGCAAAATAGCATTCTCATTGCAAGTTTGGCAGTATCCTAGTGGGCGGGGGTGCTGTCAAGCCGACCGCACCCGTCCCGAACAGGCAAGAAAACAACATGATCGAACTTAAAAATGTCAGCAAGTCGTACGGCGCTTTCAAGGTGCTGGCCGAGTGCAGCACGCGCGTCGACAAGGGCGACGTGGTGGTCATCTGCGGCCCGTCCGGCTCCGGCAAGTCGACCCTGATCAAGACCGTCAACGGCCTGGAGCCGTTCCAGGCGGGCGAAGTGATCGTCGACGGCGTGTCGGTGGGCGCGCCCAAGACCGATCTGTCGCGCCTTCGCGCGCGCATCGGCATGGTGTTCCAGAATTTCGAGCTGTTCCCGCACCTGTCGGTACGCGACAACCTGACGCTCGGGCAAATCAAGGTGCTGGGGCGCACGCGCGAGGAAGCCACTGTTCGCGGCCTGAAGTACCTGGACCGGGTTGGCTTGCTGGCGCAGCAGGACAAGTTTCCCAGCCAGCTCTCGGGCGGCCAGCAGCAGCGCGTGGCGATCGCGCGCGCGCTGGCGATGGACCCGGTCGCAATGCTGTTCGACGAACCCACCTCCGCGCTCGACCCGGAAATGATCACCGAGGTGCTCGACGTGATGGTCGGCCTGGCGCAGGAGGGCATGACGATGATGGTGGTAACCCACGAGATGGGTTTTGCGCGCAAGGTGGCCGACCGCATCATCTTCATGGATCACGGCCGGATTGTCGAAGATACGCCGACGCAGGCGTTTTTCACGCAGCCGGCGTCCGAGCGGGCGCGCGAATTCTTGGCCAAGATCATTCACTGAGCGGCTGACGGCTGGCACCAGGATTGTCAGGCTGCGGCCTACTTGGCGCAAGCCTCGCGCGCCAGGCTGGCGCCGCGCTGCTGCGCGCTGGCAAACTGCGCCGCCGACAGCTCGTCCCCAAAGCGTTCGCGCAGCTGCGCCTCTGCAAGCAGCTTTTTGCGCGGCACCGCGGCCGCGATACTGTAGGCCATGGCCGCCTCCGGATCGCGCCCGGTGAGCTGGCCCGCATCGTAGACGGTCGACAGCAGCGCCAGCGCGAACTGGTCGCAGGTGCGGCCCGCTTGCTTCAGGTAGGCCAGCGCATCGGTTTTCCATTGCACGACAGTGGGGTCGCCCGGGTTGTCGGCAACATCGAAATCGCGCCCGTACGGGCCTTCCATGTAAAAGTCGATCTGCGCGCCCACGTGTCCGGCGCGCGCGGCGGTGTCCAAAAAGGCCAGCCTTTCCTGCACCTGGGCCGGCGACATGCCCGCGCACAGCTTGACCATGGCGGCGCGCTCGCGCAGGAACGCTTCGCGCTCGCCTGCTTCGTGGTATTCGGCCACCGGGTCGGCGTTGGCCGCGCAGATCGATGCGGCCTGGTAGACCTAGTACGCCCATCCCGGGTGGAACTTGACGAAGCGAAGCGGGGCGCGCTGATGACGGTGCCGGTCAGGTAGACCCGCTTGCTGGCGGTGCAGGTGGTGAGTTCGGAAGCGCTGGCTTACATCGATGGCAACAACACAAGCAGAGCAATCATTGATTTTTTCAATGCGATCTCCAAAGGCGTGGTGTTTCACTATGACCCGTTGATTCCGATGTCCCTTGCGCCTGCGGGCGGCCAAGCATGCAGTACTGCCAACTCAGAACCAAGCTCGACTGTATCCCGGAAAATCAGCGAAAGACAAAAGTTCGCATTTTTAGACAAAAGTTGATGCGCAATGCCAACGGTTGTCTAGACAAAGCGCGAGCTTAGCAAACCATGGCGCGACAACTTCCGGCGCCGCTGCCGGCGCCCCAACACGCGTGGGGGCAGGTAAAATGCTGCATCCTTCGCCGAAAGCTGCCATGACCCTCCTCGCCACCCCGCAATCGCTCACCATCACCCGCCCCGACGACTGGCACCTGCACCTGCGCGACGGCGCGGCGCTGGCCAGCGTGCTGCCGCACAGCGCACGCCAGTTCGCGCGCGCCATCGTCATGCCCAACCTCAAGGCGCCGGTCACCACCACCGCCATGGCGCAAGCCTACCGCGAGCGCATCCTGGCCGCGCTGCCGTCCGGCATGGCGTTCGAGCCCCTGATGACGCTCTACCTGACCGACAATACCGACCCCGACGAAATCCGGCGTGCGGCCGACAGCGGCTTCGTGCACGCCGTCAAGCTGTACCCGGCCGGCGCCACCACCAATTCGGACGCCGGCGTGACCGACCTCACGCGCTGCTACAAGACGCTTGAAGTGATGCAGGAAGTGGGCATGCCCTTCCTGGTCCATGGCGAAGTGACCGACCAGGACATCGACCTGTTCGACCGCGAAGCGGTATTCATCGAACGGGTAATGCGTCCGCTGCGGCGCGACATGCCGGCGCTGAAAATCGTCTTCGAGCACATCACCACCAAAGACGCGGCGCAATACGTGGCCGAAGCGGACGGCCCGATCGCCGCCACCATCACCGCCCACCACCTGCTCTACAACCGCAACGAGATTTTCAAGGGCGGCATTCGTCCCCACTTCTACTGCCTGCCCGTACTCAAGCGCGAAGAACACCGCCTGGCCTTGATGACGGCGGCCACCAGCGGCGACGAACGCTTTTTCCTCGGTACCGACTCCGCCCCGCATGCCATCGGCGCCAAGGAAACCGCATGCGGCTGCGCCGGCTGCTACACCGCCCTGCACGCGATGGAGATGTACACCGAAGCGTTCGAACGTGCCGGCGCGCTCGACAAGCTCGAAGCCTTCGCCAGCTTCCACGGTCCGGATTTCTACGAGCTGCCGCGCAATACCGGGACCGTGACGCTCAAGCGCGAAGCCTGGACGCTGCCGCAAACGGTGCCGCTGGCCGAGTCCACGCTGGTGCCGCTTAACGGCGGCGAGCAGATCAACTGGAAACTGCTGTAGGCCGATGTTCCCGCAGATTGACTGGACGCGCCGCTGGTACGATTCGGTGCGGCCCGCCTTTGCGGGCCTGGACCCGGACCTGGACGCGCTCGGCCTCACCGGCGCTCTGAATGCCGGCGCCGCCGCGCTGGCGCTGGTGAACCAGCGCGGCCAGCCGGTGCGCTTTGTGCCGCAGGCCGATTTGCCCGAAGGGCGCGCCTACGAAGAATTCATCGGCGCCACCGGCTGCGTGCCCACGCGCGAGAACCTGCATGACTTTTTCAACGGCCTGGTGTGGCTCACTTTCCCGCGCATCAAGCTGCAGCTCAATGCCTTGCAGGCGGCGCAGATCGCGCTGGCGGGCGTGGGCAAGTCGCGCGGCGCGGCGCGCGACGGCGCTACCATCTTTGATGAAAATTGCGCGCTGCTGGTGGTGCGCCAAGGTTCGCAAGGCGCAGCGCTGGTCGAGGCCTTGCGCGCGCATTTGTGGAGCGAAGCCTTGCATGAACGCTGCGCCGCGTTCGGCCCCGACGTACAGGTGTGGCTGTTCGGGCACGCACTGATGGAAAAGCTGGTCGCCCCGCGCAAGGCAATCACCGCGCACACGCGCGTGGTGCCGGCAGGCGACGCCTTTTTCGCGCTCGATCACGATGCGCAGCGCACCTGGATCGACGCGCACGTGGCCGCATCGCTGGCCGCCGAAGGCTTGAGCACCGCCTGCTTTACACCGCTGCCGGTGCTGGGCGTGCCGGGTTGGTGGGAGGGCCAGGACGCCGCCTTCTACGCCGACGCCAGCGTGTTCAGGCCCAAGCAAAAGTGGCAACCGATACCGCAAACGTAGGGTGGAAAAGCCCAACGGGCGCATTCCACCATGCGCCGCCCAAGACCCATCAAACCTTCAAGAATTCTTCCTTGCCCCCGAGCCAGCGCGCCAGATGCGCCTCGACCACATCATCAACCGCATCATGAATCAGTTTGTGCGCCACGCCGCGCGCCTGCTCCACCAGCCACTGGTCGGTCTCCAGATCGGCAAACCTGAGCATCGCCTGCCCCGACTGGCGCGCGCCTAAAAATTCGCCCGGCCCGCGAATTTCCAGGTCGCGCCGGGCGATCTCGAAGCCATCGGTGGTCTCGCGCATCGTCATCAAGCGCTGCTTTGCAATCTGCCCCAGCGGACTTTGATACAGCAGCAGGCACACGCTGGCCGCCGAGCCGCGGCCCACGCGCCCGCGCAGCTGGTGCAACTGCGAGAGGCCAAAGCGCTCCGCATGTTCGATCACCATCAGCGACGCGTTGGGCACGTCCACCCCCACCTCGATCACGGTGGTGGCCACCAGCACTTGCACGTCGTTGGTGGTAAAAGCGTCCATCACTTCCTGCTTTTCGGCCGGCTTGAGGCGGCCATGCACCAGCCCCACCTGCAAGTCGGGCAAGGCCTCGGCCAGCATCGCATGCGTGTCGGTCGCCGTTTGCAGCTGCAGCGCCTCGGACTCCTCGATCAGCGGACAGACCCAGTACACCTGCCGGCCTTCCAGCGTCGCCGCGTACACCCGTTCGATGACTTCATCGCGCCGGTTCTGGTCGATCGCGCGCGTGACGATGGGGCTGCGGCCAGGCGGCAGCTCGTCGATCACCGACACTTCAAGGTCGGCGTAATACGTCATCGCCAGCGTGCGCGGAATGGGCGTGGCCGACATCATCAGCTGGTGCGGCGTCTTGCCATTGCTGCCCTTGTTGCGCAACGTCAGGCGCTGGCCCACGCCAAAGCGGTGCTGTTCGTCGACGATCACCAGTCCCAGTTTGGCAAATTGCACCGTGTCCTGGATTAGCGCATGGGTGCCGATCACCAGTTGCGCCTCGCCCGATTCAACCAGCGCGGTGGCGGCGACCTTGTCCTTTTTTTTCAGGCTGCCGGTCAGCCACACCACTTTCACGCCGAGCGGCTCCATCAACGCGGCGATTTTGCGAAAGTGCTGGTCGGCCAAAATTTCAGTCGGCGCCATCAGCGCGGCCTGGTAGCCGCTGTCGATGGCTTGCGCCGCCGCCAGCGCCGCCACCACCGTCTTGCCACTGCCGACGTCGCCCTGCAGCAGGCGCTGCATCGGGTAGCCGTTTTTGAGGTCGGCGCGAATCTCCTTGAGCACGCGCTGCTGGGCGCCGGTCAGCTTGAAGGGCAGTTCTCCCAAAAAGCCTTCGGACAGCGCGCCGACCGTTTTGAGCACCGGCGCGCCTTTCACGCGGCGCGCCCGCTGCGCGCGCTTGAGCGAGAGCTGCTGGGCCAGCAGTTCGTCGAACTTCATGCGCACCCAGGCCGGGTGCGAACGGTCGACCAGCGCGTTGGCGTCGATTTCCTGCGGCGGGTAGTGCAGCAGGCGCACCGCCGGTTCAAAGTTCGACAGGCTCATCGACGAGAGCAGGGCGGCGGGCAGGGTGTCGGCCCAGTCGACCCGCTTCATGGCGTCGGCGATGGCGCGCCGCAGGATGGCTTGCGAGAGGCCTTCGCCGGACGGATACACGGGCGTGAGTTCCTTGGGCAGCGGTGCGCCTTCATTGACCACCTTGTAGCCGGGATGGACCATCTCGGCGCCGAAAAAACCGTGTTTCAGTTCGGCCCGGGCGCGCACGCGGGTGCCTTCGGCCAGCTGCTTGACCTGGCTGCCGTAAAAATTCATGAAGCGCAGCAGCAAGTCACCCGTTTCGTCGGCGATGGTGACGAGCAGCTGGCGCCGCGGCCGGTAAGAAATCTCATTCTTGGTGACCACGCCTTCCACCTGCGACACGTGGCCGCCGCGCAGGCACGCCTCGCGGATAGGGACCACTTGCGTCTCGTCCTCGTAGCGCATTGGCAGGTGCAGCACCAGGTCCATATCGGTGTGCAGCCCCAGCTTGGCGAGCTTGCTTTCGTTGGTTTTTGGCGCGGCTTTTGGTTTTGATGGGGGCATATTGCTGCGATTTAGCTGCGCTAGGATAAAATAGAGGGTTGCCCGACGCGTGAGCGCTATTGTACGCAGTCGCGGCCACTCTTGGCGGATTGCATCCGCCCTACGGTTCGTAGCCGGAAAACCGTAGGGCGAATAAGCAAAGCGCAATCCGCCAAGCGTCACGTTGACTCAATCTCTTCTATGCTGATTCAAACTATGTATTCGCTCTCCAACTTCGATTTCGACCTGCCCCCGGAACGCATCGCGCAACTGCCGCTGCCGGACCGCAGCGCCTCGCGCCTGCTGCACCTGGACCTTGACACCATCATCGACCGCCAGTTCGGGGACATGGTCGACCTGCTGGTTCCCGGCGACCTGCTGGTAATGAACGACACGCGCGTGCTCAAGGCGCGCTTTTTCGGCGTCAAGGAAACCGGCGGCAATGTCGAGGTGCTGGTCGAGCGCGTGCTCGACAAGCGCACCGTGCTGGCCCAGGTGCGCGCCTCCAAGTCGCCCAAGCCGGGCAACAAGATCCGCCTGGCCGACGCTTTCAACGTCACCGCGGGCGAGCGCGCCGGCGAGTTTTTCACGCTCACGTTCGACGGCGACGTGTTCGACCTGATCGAAGCGCACGGCCGCCTGCCGCTGCCGCCGTACATTGAGCATGACGCCGACGCATTCGACGAAACGCGCTACCAGACCGTGTATTCGCGCGAGCCGGGCGCGGTGGCCGCACCCACCGCCGGCCTGCATTTCGACGAAGCCCTGCTGGCCAGGCTGAAGGCCAAGGGCGTCAACTTCGCCTACGTCACGCTGCACGTGGGCGCCGGCACCTTCCAGCCGGTGCGGGTGGAAGTGCTGGCCGAGCACAAGATGCACACCGAGTGGTACAGCGTGCCGCAAGCGACCGTGGACGCGGTGCGCGCCGCCAAGGCCGCCGGGCGTGACGTTGTCGCCGTCGGCACCACCAGCCTGCGCGCGCTCGAATCGGCGTCGCAGTCGGGCCAGCTGGAAGCGGGCAGCGCCGACACGGCCCTGTTCATCACGCCCGGCTACACCTTCAAGACCGTCACGCGCCTGATTACCAACTTCCACCTGCCCAAGTCGACCCTGCTGATGCTGGTGTCCGCCTTTGCCGGTTATGAACCCATCCGGCGCGCCTACGCGCATGCGATCGCCAGCGAATACCGCTTTTTCAGCTATGGCGACGCCATGCTGCTCACTACAAAGAACGTTTAAACATGCTCGACTTCAAACTCCTGAAAACCGACACCAGCGGCCTGTCGCACGCGCGCCGCGGCCGCCTGACGCTCAATCACGGCGTCATCGAAACGCCGATCTTCATGCCGGTGGGCACCTACGGCTCGGTCAAGGCGATGTCGCCGGTGGAGCTGAAGGAAATCGGTTCCCAGATCATTTTGGGTAATACCTTCCACCTGTGGCTGCGTCCGGGCACGCAAGTGCTCGACAAATTCGGCGGCCTGCACGGCTTCATGGGCTGGGACGGGCCGATCCTGACCGATTCGGGTGGCTTCCAGGTGTTTTCGCTGGGCGCAATGCGCAAGATTACCGAAGAAGGCGTCAAGTTCCAGTCACCCATCGACGGCAGCAAACTGTTCCTCTCTCCCGAAATTTCGATGCAGATCCAGCGCTCGCTCAATTCCGACATCGTGATGCAGTTCGACGAATGCACGCCTTACGAGATTGACGGCCGGCCGGCCACGACCGAGGAAGCGGGCAAGTCGATGCGCATGTCGCTGCGCTGGGCCCAGCGTTCGATGAATGAATTCACCCAGGGCCAGAACCCGAACGCGCTGTTTGGCATCGTCCAGGGCGGCATGTTCGAGCATTTGCGCGACGAGTCGCTGGCCGGCCTGGAAGAGATCAACTTCCCCGGCATTGCGATTGGCGGGCTATCGGTGGGCGAACCGAAGGAAGACATGATGCGCATGCTGGCGCACGTCGGACCAAAGCTGCCGGCCAACAAGCCGCACTATCTGATGGGCGTGGGTACGCCGGAAGACCTGGTGGCCGGCGTGGCAAATGGCATCGACATGTTCGATTGCGTGATGCCGACCAGAAATGCTCGCAATGGCTGGCTGTTCACGCGTTTTGGCGATGTGAAGATCAAGAATGCACGCTACAAGGAAGACATGGGCCCGCTCGATGAGAGTTGCGACTGCTATTGCTGCAAAAACTTTTCGCGTGCATATCTGCATCACTTGCACCGCTCGAAAGAAATTTTAGGGGCGCGGTTGAATACGATTCACAACCTGCATTATTACCTGAAGTTGATGAGCGAAATGCGCGATGCGATCGATGCTGACCGGTTTCATGCGTTCAGGCTGGAGTTCAACGCTGCCCGCGCCCGCGGCGTTTAACGGTGGGGTGCCTGGCGGCCCAACACAAATTTATTGCAAATCAACACCTTGCAAAAACAAATTAACAGGCCAACTACCCCCAATTGGTCTTGGCACACCCGTCGATGCTAGAATACAGCGCTGCTTTTTTTACTCATTCAACCAATTCACCCTGGAGTTCTCGTGTTTATTTCTAACGCCTACGCACAAGCGGCCCCCGCTGCTGCAAATTCCGGCCTGATGGGCAACTTGTCCACCTTCCTTCCTTTGGTATTGATGTTCGTGGTCATGTACTTCCTGATGATCCGCCCGCAGCAGAAGAAAGCCAAGGAACAGCGCCAGATGATGGACGCGCTGGCCAAGGGCGATGAAGTCGTCACCGCCAGCGGCATCCTGGGCAAAGTCACCAAAGTGCTCGACACCTACGTGATGCTCGAAATTGCCGCCAACACCGAAATCACCGTGCAAAAGCACGCAGTGACCACCCTGCTGCCAAAAGGCACCCTGAAGTCGCTGTAAGCCTGACGGGCGGCATCGCGCCGCTTGCCTGCTCAATCTGACCGCTGGAATACTATGAACCGCTATCCCGTCTGGAAATACGTTTTGATCGTCATCGCGCTGCTGTTCGGCGCGCTGTACACGGCGCCCAACTACTTCGGCGAATCGCCGGCGTTGCAGGTGACGACCGGCCGCACCACCCTCAAGATCAGCGCCGACACCGCACAGCGCGTGTCCGAGGCGCTCAGGACGGCTGGCGTTGCGGCGCAGGCAGTCCAAGTCGAGGGTAGCGGCAACACCACCTCGGTGCGCGTGCGCTTTATTACCACGGACGAGCAGTTCAAGGCCAAACTGGCGCTCGAGCGGGCGCTGAACACCGATCCGGCCGACCCGAACTATATCGTCACGGTCAACCTGGTGAAGAACACGCCCAAGTGGATGCAACTGGTGCATGCCGCGCCGATGAACTTGGGCCTGGATTTGCGCGGTGGCGTGCACTTCCTGCTGCAGGTGGACGTTGCGGCCACCACCGACAACAAGATCAAGGGCGTGGTCTCGAGCGTGCGCAGCCAGCTGCGCGGCAAGAGCCTGCACACCGGCATTGAGCGCACGGGTAACAGCGTCGAAATCAAATGCCGCGATGCAGATAGCTGCACCAAGGCGCGCGAACTGCTGGCCAAGGAGACGACCGAACTGCTGTTCGCCGAATCCGTGGATGGCGAAGGCAGCAAGCTGGTCTTGTCGATCAAGCCGGAAGCGCTCAAGAAAGCCACCGAAGAAGGCGTCAAGCAAAACATTGCCACGTTGTCCAAGCGGATCAACGAACTGGGCGTGTCGGAGCCGATCATCCAGCAGCAGGGCGCAGACCGCATCGTGGTTCAGCTGCCGGGCGTGCAGGACGTCGCCCACGCCAAGGACATCATCGGGCGCACCGCCACGCTCGAACTGCGCATGGTCGACACCAGCGTCACGCGCGGCACCGAGACCAGCGCCACCATTCCACTGAACTCGGAATTGTTCACCGCCGAACAGGGCGGTCCGGTGGTCGTGTACAAGGACATTGTTCTGACGGGCGACTACATCAGCTCGGCCATCGGCACCGTCGACCAGAACCATCAGCCGGTCGTGTCGATTGAGCTGAACGGCGACGGCGGGCGAAAGATGCGCGCAGCCACGCGCGAGCGGGTCGGCAAGGGTATGGCCATCTTGCTCAAGGAAAAGGGCAAATATAGTGTTTTGTCGGTCCCGACCATCCAGGAAGAACTGGGCAGCCGCTTCAATATCACCGGCATGGGCACGGCGGAACGATCGAACGAACTGGCGCTGCTGCTGCGCTCGGGCGCCTTGTCCGCGCCCATGGAGTTTGTCGAGGAGCGCGTGATCGGCCCTCAGCTTGGCGCCGAGAACATCGAAAAAGGCTTGTACTCGACGGTATATGGCTTCATCGCCATCGCCATCTTCATGATCTTGTACTACCACATGTTTGGTTTCTTCAGCGTCGTGGCGCTGGCGTCCAACCTGTTGTTCCTGCTGGCCTTGCTGTCGCTGTTGCAGGTAACGCTGACCCTGCCCGGTATTGCCGCAATTGCGCTGGCGCTGGGCATGGCAATTGACGCCAATGTACTGATCAACGAGCGCATCCGCGAGGAATTGCGCAGCGGGGCGTCGCCGCAGTCGGCCATCGCCACCGGTTTCGACCGCGCCTGGGCCACCATCTTCGACTCCAACGTCACCACGCTGATCGTCGGTATCGCGCTGCTGGTGTTCGGTTCCGGTCCGGTGCGCGGCTTTGCCGTGGTTCACTGCCTGGGTATCCTGACGTCGATGTTTTCGGCGGTATTCCTGTCGCGCGGTGTGGTCAACCTTTGGTACGGCAGCAAGAAAAAGCTCGGCGGCGTATCGATTGGTACCGTCTGGACGCCTGGCCTTTCGGTCGCGAAATAATACGTATTCATCAGTACCCAAGACGTACTCACTACAACAGGATTTAAGATGGAATTTTTCCGCATCAAGAAAGATATTCCCTTCATGCGCCATGCGTTGATTTTCAACGTGATTTCGGCGCTGACCTTCGTGGCAGCCGTGTTTTTTCTTTTTACCAAGAACTTGAATTATTCGGTCGAATTTACCGGCGGCACGGTGATGGAACTGCGTTATCCGGCCGCGGCCAATCTTGAAAAAATCCGCGCCGACTTGCACAAGCTCGGCTACGAGGCGCCTGAAGTGACGCCTTTCGGCACCGCGCAAGACGTCATGCTGCGCCTGCCGCCAGTCAAGGTCGTGCCTGGCGCAAGCAGTTCGCAGATCGTCTTCGAGACCCTGTGCAAGGCCGAGGGCGGCGAGCCCAAGTCGGTGGAACTGGCCGATGCCAAAGGCGTCAAACAGACCAAGGCAAGTTGCTTCAACCCGGCCAACGCGCAGGTGCTCGAACAGCGCAAAGTCGAGTTCGTCGGTCCGCAGGTGGGTGACGAACTGGCCACCAATGGCGCATACGCGCTGATCATGGTGGTCTTGTTCGTGATGGTCTATCTGGCGGTTCGCTTCGAATGGAAATATGCACTGTCGGCCATCATCGCCAACTTGCACGACGTCGTCATCATCCTGGGCTTTTTTGCCTTCTTCCAGTGGGAGTTTTCGCTGGCGGTGCTAGCCGGCGTGCTGGCGGTGCTGGGCTACTCGGTCAACGAATCGGTGGTGATTTTTGACCGAATCCGCGAAAACTTCCGCAAGGTGCGCAAGGCCAGCGTTGAAGAAGTCATTGACAGCGCGATCACCAGCACCATTTCGCGCACCATCATCACCCACGGCTGTACCCAGATGATGGTCCTGTCGATGCTGTTCTTTGGCGGCACCACGCTGCATCACTTTGCCATCGCGCTGACCATCGGTATCTGCTTCGGCATTTACTCGTCGGTGTTCGTGGCGGCGGCAATCGCCATGTGGCTGGGCGTCAAGCGCGAAGACTTGATCAAGCCGATCAAGGAAAAAGATGAAACGGACGGGGCCGTCGTCTAACGCGACTGCCTGAGCCGCTTTGCAATACATGCCGTGTAGCCTTTGCGCTACGCGGCATTTTTCATTTGGAGAACCATGAGCCGCACCGGACGCCTGTTCCTGCTGATGGACGCGCTGCGCGCCAACCGCCGCCCCGTCACCGCCGCCGCGCTGGCCGACAAGCTCGGCGTATCGGAACGCACCATCTACCGCGACATCCAGACGCTGGCCGGCCTGGGCGCGCCCATCGAAGGCGAAGCCGGGGTCGGCTACCTGCTGCGCGCCGGGATGTTTTTGCCGCCGCTGATGTTCAGCCCCGACGAACTCGAAGCGCTGGTGCTGGGTGCGCGCTGGGTCCGGCAGCAGGGCGACGACGGCCTGGCCCAGGCGGCCAGCAACGCGCTCGCAAAAATTGCCACCGCCACCCCGCGCGACCTGCGCGACGCCATGGCAGAAACCAGCCTGTGGGTGCCGGGTCCGCGCGCGGCGCGCTCGAGTGAAGCGTTCCTGCAGCCCGCGCGCGAAGCGATTCGCCACGAACACAAGCTGCGCATGCTGTATTGCGACGAGGCCGGCAAGGAATCGGAGCGCGTGGTGTGGCCGTTCGCGCTGGCGTTTTTTGAAGGGCGGCGCATCCTGGCCGGCTGGTGCGAACTGCGCTCGAGCTTTCGGCACTTTCGCATCGACCGCGTTAGGCAGGCGGACAGCACGGGCGAGCGCTATCCGGCGCACCGCAGCGACCTGCTGGCGCGCTGGCGCAAGGAACTCGATATCGACCCGGACTCCTGACAGAAACTGTCGCAGGCCGCCCTTATGATGAAGGTCTGTTCACAACACCAAGGAGATATGACATGCGACTCTACACCAACCCCCTGTCATCGAATGCGCGCCGCGTGCGTCTGACCGCCCACCTGTTGGGCATGCCGCTCGAGCTGCTCGAAGTCAACCTCAAGGACGAGGCAGAGCGCAAGCGCCTGCGTGAGATCAACCTGAACGGCAAGCTGCCGGTGCTGGAAGATGGCGATTTTTCGTTATGGGAATCGTGCGCCATCATGCAGTACCTGGCCGACCTTTCGCCGGACCAGGAACTGTACCCGCAAGATGCGCGCGCCCGTGCCGACGTCAACCGCTGGATGTTCTGGGTCAGCCAGCATTTCGCGCCGGCGGTCGGCGTGCTGACGTCTGAAAATATCTGGAAAGCCATGCGCGGCATGGGCGAAGCCGACCCGCGCGAACTGGCGCGCGGCGAACGCGAGCTGCTGCAGTTCGGCGCCGTGCTCGACGCCCAGCTTGAAGGGCGCGAATGGGTGACCGGCAAGTCGATCACTTTGGCGGACCTGGCGATCGCCCCGTCGCTGATGTACATCGAGCGCGGCCGCCTGCCCCTGGAGCGCTTCCCGAATGTGATGGCCTGGTTCGAACGCATCAAGGCACTCGAGGCCTGGCAGCAAACCGACGTGCGCTGGTAACCTACATTGCCCCGAAAGCTCCTACAATCAAGTGCAGGAGCTTTTTTTACGGGTGAACGATGCAAGACACTGGCGCGGCGGCTTGGCAAAACACTCCCGGCTGGATCGGCGGGCGCAGCTTTGACCGGTGCTTTTTCTTTGGTGCCGGAATGCTGGCCGTGGCCGCAGGCTCGCTTGCGCTGGCGGTGCCGGCAACCATCATGCCGCTGTGGTTATTGTGGCTGTGGCTGATTGAAGGGCCGCACCTGGTGGCGACCTGGCAGCGCACCTACCTCGACGCGCAGTGCCGGCGCGAACGGCGGCGCATGCTGCTGGTCAGTTTGCTGTGGCTGCTGCCGGCGCCATTCATGCTCATTGCATCATGGTGGCTGGGCCGGCCCGACCTGTTCTTGCTGCTGCTGGGTGGCGCCGCGCTATGGTCGTATCACCATGCGGTGCGCCAGCATCACGGCATTGTGTCGGTGTACCAGCGGCTGGGCAAGGCCAGCGCACAGGCGCGCCTTCTCGACAGCGGCCTGCTGCACGCCACCATGTGGGGCGCGGTCGCGCTGTTCATTTTTTTGCACCATTTCAATCGTGCCCAGCTCGGTCTGGCGCCTGCGCTCGGGCACGGCGAGCGCGTTGTCGCCGCCGTGCTGGCCGGCGCGCTGGGGCTGGCCGTGTGCGGGTGGATGCTGGCGCTGGTGCAGCGCTGGCGGCGCGGCGAGACGCTCAGGCCAGGCTTGCTGGCACTGTTCGTGGCGGTCGGTAGCACGCTGTTTGCGTTTTTTGCGGTGGGGATGCGCGAGCCGCTGCTGCCAGGGGTGCTGACGCCCGAGCAAGTGTTCATGGCCGCCAGCGTGGTGGCCGGGATTGTGCATGGGATGCAGTATCTGGGGATGGTGATTGCCACCAGCCGCCGCCGCGCTGCCGATGTGTTTGGACGCAAGCCGCTGCTGGCGTATGGGGTGATGGTAGTGGTGTCGCTGCTGTATCTGTGGCTCACGTTCTTGCGGGGCGCGCCGCCGCCCGGGCAACTGGCGCCCTCGCACGCGGCGCAGATGTTTCTGGCGCTGTACTGGGGGCTGTTTTTTCATCATTACTGGCTCGATCAGCAGATCTGGAAGCCGTCGGTGGATGCGCGCTTGCGGGCGGAGCTGGGGCTGGTGCGGTAGACGGAGGCAACGGGCAGTACGCATGGTTTTCCCGGCGTCTTTCGAGATCGGGCGGTAGGACCGTAGGTCGGATTGCGCTTCGCTTATCCGACCTACGGTCCTGCAGCACGTTCATACCGGCGGCAGCGCCGCTCACGCCAGCAGCACCCAGGCACCGGCGGCCAGCGTGACGGCGCACCTGGCAGCCTCCACCGCCCACGCCCGGCGCCGCCCATCGAGCAAGCCGCCAATCGACGACAGTGCCGCCACCGTCGCCACTGCCGCAGCCAGCTGCCACTGCCACGCAAAATCATCGCGCGGGATCAAGACCAGCAGCGACAAGCACAGCGTCACCACAAACTGCACAGCCGCATAGATCTTGACGCCGCGCCCAATGCTCGCCGCCGGCAAGGCCGTTCCCGGCACCGGCGCGCGCGCGCCCGCAGGCAGCGTCCCGGGACGCCCGAACAGCACGCGCAAGCCTTCGCGCCATGACCCGGCCTGGCGCGCCAAGCGCCACAGGTCGCGCTGCAGCACGAACTGCGACCTGACCCCGTCATGCGTCTCATAGCCGTTGCTGCTGCCGTACTGCGGCGCGTGCGCCGGATCGCGCCGCACGTGGGTGCCGAACAGCCGGTCCCAGATGCACAGCATGGCCCCAAAATTCTTGTCCACATACGGATCGTTCTTCGCGTGGTGCAGCACATGCGACTGCGGCGTGACGAAGATACCCAGGCTGGGAAAACGAAACTGTTCGGTATGCGTCAGCAGTGCATGCAGCGACATCAAGGTGGTGATGATGAAAAAATGCGCGGTCGGCACCCCGGCCAGTGGCAGCCACACATAGAACGGAAACGAATACAGATCTGAAAACCAGGCGTGCCGCATTGCGACCGTATAGTTCATCTGCTCGGGCTGATGATGCACGCCGTGCACCGTCCAGCAGGCCGCCACGCGGTGGTCGAACCGGTGGTGGCAGTAGTGGCCAAAGTCGGCCAGCACCAGCGCCAGCACCCACGGCTGCCAGCTGCCCGCGCCCCAGTGCAGCAGCGCGAAATGGCGAAACGCCCACTCGTACAGGAGGATCAGCGCGGGACCCAGAAACAGGCCGATGACCATCGTGCCAAGGCCGGTGGACAGATTGTTGATCGATACGGGCAGCGTGATGGCGGGCATCCCGCGCTTTTTTGCGCGCCGTGCTTCAAGCCAGATCAGCAGGAAATACAGCGGCACCCCGAACGAATAATACGCAGTCGTCTCCATCGCCTTCATGCAATCAACCCTCCACCAGCAGCTGGTCGACCTGCTGCATCAGCAGGCTGATTTTGCGGCTGTACTCGGGGCTACCGATCACTTCGACCGCGCCGCCACGCACGCCGTCCATCTGGCTGCCGGTGGCGGTCAGCACCGCCAGCGCGGCGTCCACATCGGGGAACACGAAATGCACGAACGGCTCGCGAGCGGTGCAGGCGCCGCGCCCGGTCAGTACTTTGCCTTCCTTCATGCGCAGCCAGCACACGATGCCTTCGCGCGCCACGGTCCACTGGTACAGCCGGTCGGGGCTTGCCGCGGTGAGCGCCGTCATGCCGGGGTGAGCGCCATGCTGCAGCTCGGCCAGCGCGCGCGTGACAAGCTGCAGCAGCAGCGTCACGCGCAAGCTGCGTTGTGCAGGTTCGAGCGGCGCCGCTTGCGGCTGCAGCATGTTGAGCGTGGCGAACAGGCGCGCCACGCGCGTGAACAGCACCGGATGGCGCAGAGCGCCTGACACCGATGGCAGCACCAGTGCCCCACCGAAAAACGCGTTGAGGGCGGCGACATCCTTGAACGTGAACTCCAGTTCGGCCGGGCCAATGTCGTGGGTGACCTGCAGCGCGCCGCCGGCAAACACCAGGCGCGCGGCCAGCGGCGAATTCGCTACCGCGATCTGCACGCTCGCCTCCACCTTGGCGAACGCGCCGGCCATGGAGGGAAGGTCGCGCACCACCAGTTCCAGCAGCGGCACCAGGGCGCGCAGGAAGACGCGCGCGCGCAGTTCCTCGCGCGCGCTCACGGGGCGTTCTCCCAATCGACACGCTCGGTAAAGTCGGCGCCCATCATGGCGGCGATGGCGGCCAGGATCGCGTCTTCATCGAAGCCTCCGATATGCATCAGGTCTTCGGGAACGCCCATCGGCAGGAAAGTGTCCAGATGGCCCAGGCGCCGGAAACTGCAGCCCTGGCCCGATTCGGCGATCACTTCGGCCACCGCGGTTCCCAGGCCGCCGACGATGGAATGGTCTTCGACCGTGATCACCCGCCCCACCTCGAGCACGGCGGCCAGCACGGCGGCGCGGTCGAGCGGTTTGACCGATGCCACGTTCAGCACCCGCACGCTCACGCCGTGGCGCGCGGCCCGGCGCGCGGCGCGCAAGGCTTCGTGCACGCACGGGCCGATGGCCAACAGCGCCACGTCGGAGCCAGGCGCCAGTTCGCGCGCCTTGCCGATTTCAAAGGGCAGGCCGTGCAGGGCCGGCAGGTCGGGTTCCACGCCGCGCCCCAGGCGCAGGTAGACCGGCCCCGCGTGCGCCAGCGCGGCCAGCAGCGCGGCGCCCATTTCATGGCCGTCGGCGGGGGCCAGCACCACCATCCCGGGAATGCCGCGCATGATGGCCAGGTCCTCGACGGCGTGGTGGGTCGGCCCGCCCTGGCCGTAGGCCACGCCCGCCAGCGTGCCGATGATCTTGACGTTGCGCGCGCCGTAGCCGATATCGGTGCGCACGAATTCGGCCGCGCGCAGCGTGGCAAACGTCGCGTAGCTGCACACCACGGGCGTAAAGCCGGTCGCGGCCAGGCCGGCCGCCACCGCCATCAGGTTTTGCTCGGCGATGCCGACATTGAAATAGCGCTCGGGGAAGGCCGCCTTGAAGCGGCCGATCTTGGTCGAGTTGCCCAGGTCGGCGGTGAGGGCGACGATGAGGTGATCGGCATGCCCGGCCTTGACCAGCACCTCGCCCCAGGTTTCGGCCTCGCTGATCAGGTTGACGTCTTCGACGGTCCAGGTGAAGCCCTGGATCTTGGCGCTTGCGTGGCTCGTGCTCATGCCGGCGCTCCCGCGCGCACCGACGCCAGCGCCACGGCCAGCATCTGCGAGTCGAGCGCGCCGTAGTGCCAGCGCGCCTGGTCCTCCATGAAGGCCACGCCCTTGCCCTTGACGGTGTCGGCGATGATCACGCTGGGCGCCTCGCACGGCGCGCACGCCTGCGCGAGCGCGTCGGCCAGCGCGTCGTGGTCGTGGCCGTCGCAGGTGACGGCGCGCCAGCCGAACGACTGCCATTTCTGCGCCAGCGGTTCGAGCGGCACTTCCTGTTCGGTGAAGCCATCCATCGTCAGCCGGTTGCGGTCGACAATGGCGATCAGCTTGTTCAGGCGCTGGCTGGAGGCCGCGATCGCCGCTTCCCAGGTCGAGCCTTCGTAGCATTCGCCGTCCGACAGCAGGCACACGGTGCGCGAAGGCCAGCGGTGCAGGCGCGCGCCGAGCGCCATGCCGGTGGCGATGCCCAGGCCGTGGCCGAGCGAACCGGTGGCCGTCTCGATCGCGCTGACCTGGCGGTGGTCCATGTGCATGCCCAGCGCGCTGCCGGTGTCGCCAAAGTTGGACAGCAGCGCAGGTTCGAGCAGGCCGCAATCGGCCAGCACCGCAGCCAGTCCAAGCCCGCCGTGGCCCTTGGACAGGATGAAGCGGTCGCGCTGCGCCCAGTCGGGCCGCGCAAGGTCGAAGCGCAGCACCCGGTGATACAGGGCGACCAGGATGTCGGTCTGGCTCAGGGCGCCGCCCACGTGGCCGGAACCGGCGTCGTAGACAATCTGGAGGATGCTTTCGCGCACGCGCATGGAGGCGTCGCGCAGGCTGGTACGCTCGGCGGCGGTCAGCACGCTGTTTGACATGAAGTCGGCATCCGGGCTTTCGAATTAGGTAATCGCTAAGTTTGCGATACTAATACGTGCGCAGCGCGGTGGCAACTAGTCTCGTTGTCAGGTACCGAAGAGGGAAAAAAAGCGCATGATGAAGCTTCCAAACGTGCTGGAAATCAATTAATTCGTATTTCCTCGTGGAATCTTTTGCTTGTGTGTGGCAACGCACAGAAAGAAAATACACGAGGAACTATAGTTCAGTTGTCTCTTTCAGGACATCCCTAGTTTTGGACTTGGCCCGCTCTTACCAGCGGGCGTTTTTTTGTCCAGCGCTTTTACAGCAGTGCCGCCGTGAGCGTCTTGACCTCTTCGGCCGACTCTTCGAGGATGCTGTTCAAGGTGCCTTCGCCAATCACGAAGTCGATCGTCGAAGCAGACTGCATGCTGGTCGCGCCCGCGCGCTCATGCAGCGGGGAGGCGATCGGCGAAAGATCGTTGGCCAGCAACAGGGTGTCGCCCAAGGTTTCCGGCGGCAAGGCGCGCATGCCCGCCCACAAGCCTTCAATGGCTTGCATGACAGCCGCAGGCACATTCAATTTTTGCAACACACAGCGGCCAATCTGCACTTCGCCGTACTCGACCCATTCCTCCGGGTCGCCGTCCAACAGGCCCGGAAACTCTTCCGCGCGCGACAACAGGTAAAAGCCGCCCACTTCGTGCACGATACCGGCAAACAGCGCCGTTTCAGGGTCGAGGTGCGCCACCCGTTTGGCGATCACCTGCGAGAGCGCAGCCACGTGCGCCGAATGTTTCCACAACTGATCGGCCTTGGCGCGCAGGGTGGGCTGGGTGATCTTGCTGTCGAGCTGGCGCACGATGACGGCCGCCGCCAGCGCATTGAGCGTGCGAAAACCCACCCGCTGCACGGCATTGCGCACATTGGTGATTTCGTTGCCGGAGCGGTTGTAGGCGACCGAGTTGGCGATGGCGACGGTGCGCGCGGCCAGCAGCGGCTCGGACTGCACCAGGCGCGCGGCGACCTCGGCATGGCAATCGGGATCGTTCAGCGCCCGTTGCAGCTTGAGCGTGGCATCCACGTTGGTGGGAAAGGTAAGCTCGCCGCGGCTTGCTTGAGCAGCAATGCTCTTGAAGGCTTCAAGTCTGTCCATGAGAAATTTATACCCCTATAAGTTGGTCAAAACTTGCCGCCAAAGAGTGCTTCGAAGCATTATTCTACGCCTGTGCTGCGCGTTTGTGCAGCAGATTAAGGCTCGCTGAAAATGGCGTCGTAGCCATCTTGCGGTGCTTCCGTATCCTTCAGCTCATCGACCAGGCCCAGGTCGAAAAGTTCCTCCACCGCATTCATGAAACTGTTGACCTTGGTCGCGCCGATCAGGCGGTAAATGTCGCCCTCTTCGTTGCGCACGCCGATCAGCATTTTTTCCTGGCGCACTTCGTCGGGCGTGGCCACGTTCAATAGCAAGTTGCCAATGATGTTCTTGTCAAATTTGGCGGGAGTCTGGCCTTCGAGCAGGGTGGTTTTCAAAATTCTTCCTTCTGTTGTTGTGTTGTGGGGCAGGTGGAACGCTCGGCCAGGAGTTGCTTGAGCTTGCGCAGCGTGTGGTCCATGGCATCGAAATCGGCATCGGAATAGGGCGCGAACAGCGCCTTGCCCTGGGCGACGACGGTCGGAAAGACGTCGGCAAAGATTTTTTCGCCTTGCACCGTCAGGCGCACCGAAAAAGAACGCTTGTCTTCGCTCGAGCGGATTCTTTCCACCAAACCCTTGCTGTCGAGGCGCTCGATGACGCCCGTCAGCGTGCCCTTGGTGATCAAGGTCTTGTCGCCCAGCTCCTTATACGTCATCCCGGGCGTATTGCCCAGCGTGGCGATAATGTCGAACTGTGCATGCGTCAGGCCGCAGCGGCGCACCGCCTCGCCGGAAAACCGCTCGAAGCCTTGCAGGCATTCCGCCAGCAAGCGCACACTCTTTAGATAACGTTCCCCCATAGGCATTGATTATAGCTGGCTACGCCGAATTTGCCCCGGCCACATTCGCGTTTTGCCCGGTGGACAGGTACCATAGCGCCCTGATTCCACGCGCCAATCGTCAAAAGGAAGCACATGAGTTACCAGTTGCGGGGCATTCTGGCCCTGCTGGTCGTCACCCTGGTCTGGGGCACCACCTTTCCCGCCATGAAAGCGCTGACGGCGGCCGTCTCGCCGGCCTGGATCGTGTTCACCCGCTTTGCATTGGCGGCGCTGCTGCTCGCGCCCTTTCTGGTGCGCGGCGCGCGCGCCGACCTGCGTTCCGGCCTGCTGCTGGGCTTGTTGCTGTTTTTTTGCTACGTGTTCCAGGTCGAAGGCTTGAACCTGACCAGCTCGAACCGCAACGCCTTTATTTGCGGGCTCAATGTACTCATCGTCCCGCTGCTGGGCATCGTGGCCGGGCGCGCTCCCGAGCCGCGCATCTGGATTGCGCTGGCGCTGGCCGTGGCCGGGCTGGGCGCGCTGTCGTGGGATGGCGGCGCGTGGGGCTTTGGCGACACCCTCGCGCTGGGCGCGGCGCTGTGCTTCGGGCTGTACGTCAAGATGATGGAAGTGCACACCCGCGCCGCCACGCGCCTGATGACCATCACCGCGATGCAGATTGCCACCGTGGCCGCTTGCGCGGCGCTGTGGCTGCTGGCGACCGAAGTACCGTTTGCAAGGCCCGCCTTTGACGTCTACGCGCAAAACATTGCTACGGCGCTCGAGGGCGGCGCCTACAATATTGTCTACCTCGGCGTGGTGGCCACGGCGGCCATCATCTCGCTGCAGACCTGGGGGCAGAGTCACAGCAGCGCCAATGAAGCGGCCGTGATCTATGCCTTCGAGCCGGCGGCCGCCGCGTTTTTCGCGTTTTTCTGGCTCGGCGAAACGATGACGGCGCGCGGCTGGATCGGCGCGGCGTTGTTGATCTCCGGTATGATAGTGAGTCAATGGAACAGCGAACGGCGTCCTGCCGGCGCGCTGGTGCCCGAGTAAGCCGACAAGCCGCATGCCACTTACCAAACTCTCCCGCCTTGCCCAGGAAAAGCCGCTGCGCGTGCTGCTGATTAACGCCGGCGAGCCGGACACGCTGACCTGGTCGGGCCTGTACCAGCCGCTGCGCCTGGCCGCCAAGATTGTCGGCCCCGAGCGGCTGCACGTGGACGTGCGCAGCCCCGATAAATTTGTCGGCGGCGACCAGTCGCACTGGCACCTGGTGTTACTGGTGGCTGACGAAGCGCAGGCATCGCTGAAACCGGCCAACAGCCGCAAGCTGATCGAGCGCTGCCGCGCCGCGCCGTTTTGGGGCGGGGTGGGGGCGGGCGTGCTGTGGCTGGCCGACGCGGGCGTGCTCAACGGCGTGCGCACGGCGCTGCCGTGGGCCTTGTATGTGGATGTCGACAGCATCGCCGACCACGCGCTGTTTACGCCGCATCTGTATGAAGTGGACGAGCACCGGCTGACCTGCTGCGGCGGCGCGGCCAGCATCGACTTTGCCTTGACGCTGGTGGAAACGCTGTTTGGCGCCGGCGTGCAGGCCCAGATCAAGGAAACGCTGTGCGTGGACCGGGTGCGCGGCAAGGAAGAGCGGCAGCGGGTGGCGCTGCAGGCGCGTTTTGGCGCCTTGCAACCGAAGCTGACGGAAGCGGTGACGCTGATGGAGTCGAACATTGAAGAGCCGCTATCGACGGATGACATTGCCAACCTGGTCGGCATTTCCCGGCGCCAACTTGAACGCCTGTTCAAACAATATCTTGGCAGCCTGCCGTCGCGCTACTACTTGGAGCTGCGACTGCAAAGGTCCCGCCAGTTGCTACTTGACACCCACTATTCGATCGTCCAGGTGGGGCTGATGTGTGGCTTCTCGAGCGGCTCGCATTTCTCGACCGCATTTGGCGCCTTGTTCGGCCACACCCCCCGCGAAGAGCGCCAGCGCAAACTCGCCCCCCCCCCATTGGGGTCAGACCTCAATTAATAAATTTCCTGAAATTGGAGGTCTGACACCAATTAAGCAACGAATTTGGCGAAAAATGGGCTTCGTTGTTCGTCTTCGGAGATCAATGGCGTGTCTGGAAATGCGAATGTCGGCCGGTCGCGATCAAACAATAAAAACAATGGGGACAGACCTCCAGTTTGAAGAAATTTTTTAATCGAGGTCTGACCCCGGGGGTGGGGGCTGTTGGTGGTGGGCAAAAATGAAAATGCTTGTCGCGTATTCAAAAGATGTTTGGGGCCGGCGTTCTTATAATGGGTCGATGCATCCAGCGGTTTCGGCCGGATGCGCCCCCTAACATTGGATGAGGATTGCCATGAACGCTAAGCTTGATTCCGCTACGACAACCCGCCCTGTTACCAGGCAGACTTTCGACGACGTCCTCGTGCCAACCTACGCGCCCGCCGCGATGGTGCCCGTGCGCGCCGCCGGACTCGACCTGTGGGATCAAAATGGTAAGCATTACCTCGACTTCACGTCCGGCATCGCTGTCTCGTCGCTCGGCCATTGCAACCCGACCCTGGTCGCCGCGCTGACCCAGCAGATCAACAGCCTGTGGCACCTCGGTAACGGCTACACCAATGAGCCGGTCCTGCGCCTGGCGCTCGCGCTCACCGAAGCCACTTTTGCCGACCGCGCTTTCTTTTGCAACTCGGGCGCGGAAGCGAACGAAGGCGCCTTGAAGCTGGCGCGCAAGTACGCCCACACCAAGTTCGGCCCCCACAAGTCGCGCATCATTTCGTGCCTGTCGTCGTTCCACGGCCGCACGCTGTTTACCGTGTCCGTCGGCGGCCAGCCCAAGTACACCGAGGGCTTCGAGCCGCTGCCGCAAGAAATTCACCACATTCCCTACAACGATATCGACGCTGCGCGCGCCGCCATTGGCGACGATGTCTGCGCCGTGATCGTGGAACCGATCCAGGGCGAAGGCGGCGTCATTCCGGGCAATCCGGAATACCTGCAGGCGCTGCGCGAATGCTGCGACAAGGTCGGCGCGCTGCTCATTTTCGACGAAGTCCAGTCAGGCGTGGGCCGCACCGGCGCGCTGTACGCGTACATGGACAAGGGCGTCACGCCCGACATCCTGACTACCGCCAAGGCCCTCGGCAACGGCTACCCGATCGGCGCCATGCTGACCACCAACGAGATCGCCGCGCACTTCGGCGTCGGTTCGCACGGCACCACCTACGGCGGCAATCCGCTGGCCGCCACCGTGGCGCTGAACGTGATCGACATGATCAACCAGCCAGCTTTCCTGGCGCGCGTAAAAGAAGCGTCGGCCAAGATCTTTGCCAACCTCACCCAGCTCGCGGTCGACTTTCCGCAGGTGTTCGGCCAAGTGCGCGGTTCGGGCCTGCTCATTGGTCTGCCGGTCGCCGAGCCGTTCAAGGGCCGCGCCAAGGACATCACCAAGGCGTGCGAAGCGATGGGCCTGATGCTCTTGATCGCCGGCCCCGATGTGGTGCGCCTGGCGCCCGCCCTGATCGTCACCGACGCGCAAATTGACGAAGCGGACCGCATCATGCGCGCCGCCGTCGCCGGCATGCTGCAAACGGCGCCTGCCAAGTAAGCCCAACTGGCCTGCCCCGCACGCGCGGGGCTGGTCGTTCAAGCTGGTTCAAGCAAGTTCAAGCAAGTCGCTAGTCCTTTAGGGAGCTCCCATGTTTGTTGTTCGTCCGGTTGAACTTACGGATATCGACGCCCTCGAAACGCTGCTGGCCGGGGCCACGCGCGGCGTGCACACGCTCCCCAGGACGCGCGAGAAAATCGCCGTCGCGGTCGAGCGCTCCATCGCATCGTTTGCCGCCCATGTCGACATTCCAAGCGAAGAGTCGTACGTCTTCGTGCTGGAACAGCAGTCGAGCGGCGCCATCGTCGGCACCGCCGCCATTTTCGCGTCGGCCGGTTCCAACGGCACCTATTTTTCGTTTCGCAACGACGTCATCCAGCAAGTCTCGCGCGACCTCAATATCAGCCACAGCGTGCATGCGCTCACGCTCTGTTCGGAGCTGACTGCGTATTCGCAGCTGTCCGGTTTTTACCTCAATGACCGCGCCCACGCCGGCCTTGAAGCGGGCCTGCTCTCTCGCGCGCGCTTGCTGTTCGCGGTGCTCGCGCCGCACCGCTTTGGCGACCGCTTTTTCGTGCCGCTGGCAGGCGTCACCGACGCCAACGGCCAGTCGCCGTTCTGGGAGGCGCTGGGCCGCAAGTTCTTCAAGATGGATTTTCTAGATGCTGAAAAAGTCATCGGCGGGGCGCGCAACCGCACCCTGATCGTCGAACTGATGCCGCACTATCCGGTCTATGTGCCGCTGCTGCCTGGCGACGCCCAGGCCGCCATGGGCCAGATCCATGCCGACGGTGAACTTGCCTTCAGCCTGCTGACCGAGGAAGGTTTCGAAGCTGACGACTACGTCGACATTTTCGACGGCGGCCCGATCCTGCAAGCCCACAAAAACAGCCTGCGCTCGTTCTCCGGCTCCATGCTGCGCCGCGTGCTGCATGCCGAACCTGGCAATTCGTCGGACTTGATGGTCACCTATGCGATTGCCGCCAGCTGCGAGGAAAACTTCCGCGCCGTCACCGCGTCGTGTCCGACCGCCGACAGCGGCGAGACCGTCAGCCTGACCCAGGAAGTCCAGGACGCGCTGATGGTGGTGCCGGGCGAAAACGTCATCTGCGTCAGAATCTGACAGAGAAAAAAGAGAGAACCCTATGCTAGTTGTACGCGCAATCACCGCAGCGGACCTGGACCCGCTGATCGACTTGGCGAAGCAGGTCGGCAGCGGCATGACCACCCTCAAGCCGGACCGCAAGATGCTGGGCGACCGCGTGACGGTAGCCGTGGCTTCGTTCGCAGGCACCATCCCGCCCGAGCAGCGCGACTACATGTTCGTGATGGAAGACACTTCCAGTGGCCGCCTGGCCGGCATCTGCGCGATCAAGGGCGCGGTGGGCCTGGATGAGCCGTTTTATAACTACCGCATCGGCACCCTGGTCCATTCCAGCCACGAGCTGAACGTGTTCAGCCGGATGGACACGCTCTACCTGTCCAACGACCTGACCGGCGCGACCGAACTGTGCTCGCTGTTTTTGCACCCCGATTACCGCAGCGGCAACAACGGCAAGTGGCTCTCGAAAAGCCGGTTCCTGTTCATCGCCCAGTTCCCGCATCTGTTCACCGAAAAGCTGATCGCCGAAATGCGCGGCTACCAGGAAGAAGACGGCCGCTCGCCTTTCTACGAAGGCCTGGGCCGCCACTTCTTCAAGATGGATTTCAACCATGTCGACCATTTGACGGCGATAGGCAAGAAGTCCTTCATCGCCGAGCTGATGCCGCGCCAGCCGATGTACGTGGCCTACCTGCCGGACGACGCCCAGGAAGTGATCGGCAAGGTGCACCGTTCGACGGCGCCCGCGCGCCGGTTGCTGGAACAGGAAGGCATGCACTTTGAAGGCTACGTCGATATTTTTGACGCCGGCCCGGTGCTGCAGGCGCGCGTGTCCGAGCTGCGCGCACTGCGCGACAGCACGGTGGCGATTGCCGACCCATCTGCAGTGTCAACTGATGCCGAGCCGCTGCTGGTGTCGAACACCAGGCTGGAAGACTTCCGCATGATCGTCACCCACGCCAATCCCGTCGCCGGCAAGATCGCCTTGACGGCGTCGGAGCTGGCATTACTGCACTGCCAAAGCGGCGATTCGATTCGCACGCTGTCACTTAGCGTAAGGAAGAATGTACATGTCTAACCTCAGCAATTTCATCAACGGCGCATGGCTGGCCGGGACCGGCCAGGAACTGGTGACGATCGATCCATCGACCGGCGCGCAGACCTGGTCAAGCAACGAGTCCACCGCGCAGGACGTGCAGAGCGCGGTGCAGGGAGCGCGCGCAGCGTTCGATGCCTGGGCCTTGACGCCCCTGGAAGAGCGCATCGCCGTGTGCACGCGCTATCGCGACCTGCTCAAGGAAAACGCGGAAGAGCTGGCGCAGACCATTGCCGAGGAAGTGGGCAAACCATTGTGGGAAGCGCGCAGCGAAGCGGCGATCATGGCCAACAAGGTCGACATCTCGATCCAGGCCTACGGCGCGCGCACCGGCGAAGTGGCGGCCAAGGTCGCCGACGGCAATGCCGTGCTGCGCCACCGTCCGCACGGCGTGTTCGGCGTCTTCGGTCCCTACAACTTCCCCGGCCACCTGCCCAACGGGCATATCGTGCCGGCCCTGATCGCCGGAAACACGGTGGTCTTCAAGCCCAGCGAATACGCGCCGCGCACCGCGATCAAGACGGTGCAGCTGTGGCAACAGGCCGGCCTGCCTGCCGGCGTGATCAACCTGGTCAACGGCGGGCGCGACACCGGCATCGCGCTGGGTAAAAACGACGGGCTCGACGGCGTGCTGTTCACCGGCAGCTGCCAGACCGGCGTGGCGCTGCACAAGCAGTTCGGCGGCCAGCCCGGCAAGATGCTGGCGCTGGAAATGGGCGGCAATAATCCGCTGGTGGTGTGGGACGTGCGCGATATCGACGCCGCCGTCCACCACGCCATCATGTCGGCGTTTATCTCGGCCGGCCAACGCTGCACCTGCGCGCGCCGGCTGGTGGTGGCCGATACCGAAGAAGGCGACGCCTTCATCGAGCGCCTGGTCGAAGTGGCGGCGACGCTCAGCGTTGGCGCCTCGAACGCCGAACCGCAGCCTTTCATGGGCCCGGTCGTCTCGGCAGCAGTGGCCGCGCGCCTGGTGCAAGCCCAGGCCGACATGGCCGCCAAGGGCGGCAAGGTGCTGCTACAAATGACGCAGCGCGATCCAAAGGCGGGCTTTGTCACGGCCGGCATCGTCGACGTCACCAACGCCAAGGGCATCCCTGACGAAGAGTGGTTCGGCCCGCTGCTGCAGATCGTGCGCGTGGCCGACTTTGACGCCGCGATCAAGGTCGCCAACAACACCGAATTCGGCCTGGCCGCGGCGCTGCTGTCGAACGACGAGGCATTGTGGAAGCAGTTCGCGGTGCAGGCGCGCGCCGGCATCATCAACTGGAACCGGCCGACGACCGGTGCGGCCAGCAGCGCGCCGTTTGGCGGCGTGGGCAAATCGGGCAACCACCGTCCCAGCGCTTACTATGCGGCCGACTACTGCGCGTATCCGGTCGCGTCGATCGAAACGAGTGAACTCGAAATGCCGGCCAAGCTGTCTCCAGGCCTCACGTTCTAGGACTACAGGACAACACCATCATGCCATCAGCACGCGAATACAACTTCGACGGCCTTGTCGGCCCCAGCCACAACTACGCCGGCCTGTCGTTCGGTAACGTGGCCTCGTTCTCCAACGTGAAAAGCGCGTCCAATCCAAGGCAGGCCGCCTTGCAGGGCCTGGCCAAGATGCGCGCGCTGGCCGCGCGTGGCTTTGCCCAGGCGCTGCTGCCGCCGCAGTCGCGTCCCAACTTTCGCCTGCTGCGCTCGATCGGCTTTGGCGGCACCGACGCCGACGTGCTGGCGCGCGCCTACCGCGAGGCGCCCGTGATCCTGGCCTGCGCCTACTCTGCTTCGCCCATGTGGACCGCCAACGCGGCAACCGTCAGCCCGTCCGCCGACACCTTCGACGGACGCACCCACTTCACCGCCGCCAACCTGAACAACAAGCTGCACCGCGCCGACGAGCATGCCCAGTCGAGTCGCACGCTGCGCGCCTTGTTCAGCGACGAAAAGCACTTTGCGGTGCACGCGCCGCTGCCGTCGACGCCGGCGTTCGGCGATGAAGGCGCGGCCAACCACACCCGCTTGTGTGCCGAACATGGCGCCAGGGGTGTCGAATTTTTCACCTACGGGAAGGTCGAATTCGACCCGTCCGCACCAAGCCCGAAAAAATACCCGGCACGCCAGACCATGGAAGCGTCGCAAGCCATCGCGCGCCTGCATGGCCTGGATGCGGCGCGCACCGTGTTCGCGTCCCAGAATCCGGATGTGATCGACCAGGGCGTGTTCCACAATGACGTCATCGCGGTCGGCAACGGCAACGTGCTGTTTTATCACGAGCAGGCGTTTCACGATGAAGCGGCCGTGCTCAATAAACTGCGCGCGGCGCTGGACGGCGTGGGCGCGCAACTCAACCCGATTCGCGTCGATACGCGCGTGGTGTCGGTCGGCGACGCGGTGGCCAGTTACCTGTTCAACAGCCAGTTGCTCACCAAGCCGGATGGCAAGATGGCACTGGTCATTCCCCAGGAGTGCGAGGAAAACCTGGCCGTGGCGCGCTACCTCGAGCAGCTCGTCGCCAGCGACGGTCCGATCGATGAACTGATTCACTTCGACCTGCGCCAGAGCATGCGCAACGGCGGCGGACCGGCGTGCCTGCGCTTGCGCGTGGCGCTTACCGAACTGGAAGCGGGCGCCATGCACCAGAACGTGATCATGACCGAGGCGCTGTACGCCACGCTGGTCGAGTGGGTCGGCAAATACTACCGCGACCAGCTCGACCCCAAGGACCTGGCCGACCCGCAGCTGGCGATCGAATGCCAGCTGGCGCTGGAGGAACTGATGCGCATTCTCGCGCTGCCTTCACTTTACGACCTGACGTAGAATACGCCCACTCGAAAATTATGACTGGACGGGCCAACCCCGTTCGCCAATAAATGCGCAGACGTACCGCCACAAGCAGGCGCGCATGCGACGAATACAACCAAGTATTGGAGATGCAAGATGAAACAGATGCCACAAGATTTGCGCAAACAGACGCTTGACCTGATCAACGCCAACCATGGCGCCGCAGACGGCAGCCCGGTCGCAGCCCTGATCGGCGCCTGGCTTGCATCGCTGGACGATGAAGACCTGTCCGGCACCTCCCCCGACGCGCTCGCGCCGGTGCTGCACGACGGCTTCACGCAGGCGGCCGGGCGCACCGTCCAGGGCTGCCAGATCGCCCAGTTGCGCCACTCCGATGGCCGCGGCGGCATGGCTACTGCCTTGCTCATCCTGAACGACGACATGCCTTACCTGGTCGATTCGATCGTCATGGC
The DNA here is from genome assembly GCF_049897805.1 of Massilia sp. TWP1-3-3. Taxonomy (NCBI): domain Bacteria; kingdom Pseudomonadati; phylum Pseudomonadota; class Betaproteobacteria; order Burkholderiales; family Oxalobacteraceae; genus Massilia; species Massilia sp. TWP1-3-3. The sequence goes on along the minus strand of NZ_JAFCWX010000007.1, from coordinate 206,686 downwards.
AATGCGCAAGCAGCGCGTGGCTGTCACCGGCGTCATGAATTCCGTGCTGGCCGTGCGGCGCGATGCGGCGGGCGCTGCAGTGGCCGTCGGCGAAGCCGGCGCACCGCTGGAATCGTATGTATTGTGCCTGCTGGCCGAAGACTTGCTGGCCGACGAACTGGCCGCGCTGGTCGCGCGCCTGCAGATGGTCGCGCGCGACGCGGCCATCGTGCGCCGCGATGCGGTGGCCATGGCTGACCGCCTGACCTCCGTGGCCGCAGCGGCCGCCATGAACGGCACCGAAGGCCAGGAAGCGGCGGCGTTTCTCGAGTGGGCTAAAAACGAAGGCTTCGAGCTGTTCGGCTACGCGTATTACGTCGTCAAGCCGGGCGTGCGCGAACTAGAGCGCGACATCCCGAGCCGCATCGGCGTCTTGCAAGACACGGCACACCCGGTCTACGGGACCTGCATCGCCAACATCCCGGGCGACTTTGAAACCCTGTCCAAGCGCGCCGACACGCTCTCGATCGTCAAGGCCGACGTCGAAGGCACGCTGCACCGCGACCAGCCGCTCGACTTTATCGGCGTGCGCGACACCGACGCCCAGGGCAATATCCGCGGCGAGCATTGCTTCGTCGGCCTGTTCACCCGCGCCGCCACCGCAACGCCGCTGGCGCGCCTGCCGTTTGCGCGCGGCCGCGTGGCCAAGGTCCTGAGCCTGGCCGGCGTGCGCCAGGAAGGCTTTCGCGCCGAAAAATTCCTCGAAATTCTCGAATCGCTGCCGCGCACCGAAGCGCTGGAGTCCGATCCCGAATGGCTCTCGCAAGTGTGCAGCTCGGTCGTGTCGCTGTACAAGCAACCGCGCGCCAAGGTGTTCGCGCGGCGCGACGTGTATGCGCGCCACCTGAACGTGCTGGTCTACCTGCCGCGCGAGCGCTACAGCGCCGCCGTGGCCGCCGCCCTGGCCAGCGCCCTGAAGGAAAGCTCGGGCGCGCTGGACGTGCGTTCGCAGACCCTGGTGGCCGACGGCCCGCTGGCCCGCGTCTACCTGATCGCCCACGCCGCGCGCTACCCGCTCGACCTGGAAACGGACATCCAGCGCCCGCTGCTGTCGGTGCTCGACGGCTGGCACGACAAGTTCGCCGCGCTGACCGACAATGTGTTCGACATGGGCACCCGCCGCAGCCTGCGCAAACTGTGCTCCACGCTGCCGGTCAATTATGTCACCGCGACCGCGCCGGAAGTGGCCTTCCACGACCTGAACGCGCTGCTGCACAACGGCCATGAAGGCCACGTTGCCGTGCGCGTGCTGGCCGACGATGCCGGCAGCGCCACCGTGCGCCTGTATTCGGTGGGCGCTGTGCCGTCGCTCTCGCGCATCCTGCCGGCATTGCAAAATGCCGGCGTGGCGATCGACCGCGAGCAGACCTACTCGATCGTGCTGGCCGACGGTTCCAGGCGCTTTGTCACCAGCCTGGCGGTGGATGCCGACAGCGCGGCGAAGCTGGCCAGGCCGAACATTGTGGAAGTGGCGCAGGAGCTGTTTGCGTCGCTGTTCAACGATGAAGCCGAAGACGGGCGCTTGAATGGCCTGGTCATCGAAGGCGGGCTGTCGACGCGTGAAGTGCAGCTGGTGCGCGCCTACATCGGTTACTGGCGCCAGACCGGCAGCAAGTTTTCGGTGCGCTACATGGCCGACACGCTGCGCCGCCAGCCGGGCATGGTCAAGGAGCTGGTGGAATACTTCATCGCCCGCTTCGACCCATCGCTGCCTGAAGCCGAGCGCGTCGCCACGGCCGACAAGATCCGGTCCGTCAAGAAGCGCCTGGCCGCGGTCAACCATGCCGACACCGAGGAAATCCTGGCCGCGCTGGTCGACCTGATGCTCGCCACCGTGCGCACCAACTACTTCCAGAACGACCAGCAGGGCGACAAGATCATCTTCAAGTTCGACACCAGCAAGCTGGCGCTGGTGCCCGAGCCGCGTCCGTACCGCGAAATCTACGTGTTCTCGCGCCGCTTCGAAGGCCTGCACCTGCGCGGCGGCCCGGTCGCCCGCGGCGGCCTGCGCTGGTCGGACCGGATGGAAGACTACCGCACCGAAGTACTGGGCCTGGTCAAAGCGCAGATGGTCAAGAACGCGGTCATCGTGCCGGCCGGTTCCAAGGGCGGCTTTGTCTGCAAGCAGATGCCGAAAGACGCGGTGCGTGAAACCATCGCGGCTGAAGGCGAGGCCGTCTACCGCCTGTTCATCTCCAGCCTGCTGGAAGTGACCGACAACCGCGTGCGCGGCGAGATTGTGCCGCCCCAGGACACCGTGCGCTACGACCAGGACGATCCATACCTGGTGGTGGCCGCCGACAAGGGCACGGCAACGTTCTCCGACATTGCCAACAGCATCGCCGTCAAGCGCGGCTTCTGGCTGGGTGACGCGTTTGCGTCGGGCGGCTCGAACGGCTACGACCATAAAAAAATGGGTATCACCGCCAAGGGCGCGTTCGAAGCGGTCAAGCGCCACTTCTACGAGATGGACCATGACATGAACACCACCCCGATCACCATGGTCGGCGTGGGCGACATGTCGGGCGACGTGTTCGGCAACGGCGTTCTGCTGTGCCGCCAGCTGAAGGTGCTGGCCGCGTTCGACCATCGGCATATCTTCCTTGACCCGGCGCCGGACGTCGCCGTCTCGTTCGCCGAGCGCGAGCGCATGTTCGCGCTGCCACGCTCTTCGTGGGAAGACTACAACAAGGCGCTGATCTCGCAGGGCGGCGGCGTATTTCCGCGCACCGCCCGTTCGATTGAACTGACGCCCCAGGTGCGCGCCGCGCTCGACATCGAAGAGAGCGTGCTCACGCCGGAAGAACTGATGCACCGCATCGTGCTCGCGCCCGTCGACCTGTTCTACAACGGCGGCATCGGCACCTATATCAAGGCCTCGACCGAAACCAACGCGCAGGTCAAGGACCGCGCCAACGACCATATTCGGGTCAATGGCAACGCGCTGCGCTGCAAGGTGGTGTCCGAAGGCGGCAACCTGGGCGCCACGCAGAACGGCCGGATCGAGTTTGCGCTGGCCGGTGGCCGTATCTTCACCGACGCGATCGACAATTCGGCCGGCGTGGATTGCTCTGACCATGAAGTGAACGTCAAGATCTGGCTCGACACCGAAGTGAACGCCGGCCAGTTGCCGGAAGTGGACCGCAACCGCATCCTCAACGACATGACCAGCGAGATCGAAGAGCTGGTCCTGCGCGACAACAAGCAGCAGACCCACTTGCTCACGCGCGAAGTGCAATCGCAGGTGCATCCTGAAGTGGTGGATGGCTACGCGGCGCTGATCGCCAGCCTTGAAGCGGAGGGTGCGCTCTCGCGCGAACTGGAACAGCTGCCAAGCGACGCCGAACTGCAGCGCCGCAAGGCGGGCGGCATTGGTCTGACGGCGCCGGAACTGGCGGTCGTCATTGCCAACGTCAAGAACCGTTTCAAGCGCATCATGGCGACCTTGCCTTTGACCGAACTGCCATGGGCCGAGTCGGTGCTCAAGCCTTATTTCCCGACCCAGCTGGTGGCCACCCGCAACGCGCTGGCGCATCCGCTGGCCAATACCATCCTGGCCACGGTGCTGGCCAATGAAGCGGTCAACCGCTGCGGCCCTTTGATGATCCGCGACCTGGCCGTGGAGCATTCGGTGGACGAGTCGGATGTGGTCAAGGCCTGGGGCCAGTCGTGGTCGGCGCTGCACCTGGCGCCGGTGTTCGCCGCGCTCGACGCGGACGCGCTCAACGTGCCGCGGGCAGTGTCGATCAAGGTCGACGCCCGCACCCGCGTACTGTTCAAGGCCATCATCGAAGGCGTGCTGTCGGTTCCCGTGGATTTGCAGCGCGGCGCCGGCGGCATGCAAGAACTGTCACGCCTGTTTGCCGAGCCGGAAATGCTGCGCCAGCTGATGCCGTTCAAGGCCGAGGCGGACGAATACCCGGCGCTGGCGTCTTCGTTCACCCAGGCGTGGAAAGCGGTGGATGCGATCGAAGCGGTCGCCACATTCCTGTTTGCGGCGGTGTCGGTGCAGCGCCCGGCCGGCATGTCGCTGGCCCAGTTCCTGCAAGTTGGCATGGCGCTGCGCGGCCAGGCCGGCATCGACACGCTGGAGCGCGGCCTGAAGCTGGCCGCCCACTCCAAGTCGCAGGAACAGTTGCGCAGCTACGCCACGCAAGCGCTGCGCCGCACGCAGCAGCGCTTGTTGCTGCAGGTGCTGGGCCGCTCGTCGAGCGGCGGCGACGCCATGGAAGCGGTGGAATTGGTCACCAACAGCATGGGCCTGGCCGGCTACGCGCCTGCGCTCGAACTGGAGCAGGCGATGCTGGACGTGTGGGCGCTGTCCGAGGCCACCACGTCGGTCCCGGTGGCGGCATAAGATGCCTACCCCGGGAGCATTGCCAGAGGCCGTGCGCGCACTGGCCGAAGCTGATTTCGGCGCCGTCGCGCAGCGCTTTGTCGCCGCCGGTTTCACCGTGCTCCAGAGCGCCAAGGGCATCCTGAGCATCAAGGGCGATGCTGCGGCGGCGCGCGCCGCCGTGGTGCTGTCGGTCGGCGTGCATGGGGATGAAACGGGGCCGATCGAAGTGGTGGCCCAGGTGCTCGAGGCCCTGTCGCAGGAGCCGCATGCGTTGGCGGTGGACCTGATGGTTTGCGTTGGCAATATCGACGCCATCGCGGCCGGCAAGCGCTTTATTGATGCGGACCTGAATCGGATGTTCCGTCCGGTGCGCGGCGCGCTGGCCGACGCGGCGGAAGCGGGGCGGGCGGACGCGATGATCGCCGCCACCGACGCGTTTTTCGACGGCGCCGGCCCAAAGCGCTGGCACCTGGACCTGCATACGGCGATCCGGCCGTCCGTCTATCCAACCTTTGCCATCGTGCCCGACCTGATCGCCGCCGGCGCCAAGAGCGCGCTGATTGGGTGGCTGGGGCAGGCGGCGATCGGCGCCATCATCATGAATCCGCAGTCGGCCGGCACCTACAGCTATTATTCGGCCGAGTTTCATGGCGCTGCCGCCAGCACGGTGGAGCTGGGGCGCGTTGGTACGCTGGGACAGAACGACTTGTCGCTGTTTGCCGACGTCCAGGCGGCGCTTGAAGACCTGCTGCGCGGCGCTGCGCCGGCCGCGCCAAAGGTGGAGCCGCATGTCTTCAAGGTGGCGCAGGAAATCATGAAGCTATCAAGCGGTTTTCAGATGGCCTTCGACCGCAGCACGCAAAACTTTACCGCGCTGCAGCAAGGCGACGTGATTGCCACCGACGGCGAGACGGTCTATCGCGTCCAACACGCCGAAGAACTGGTCGTGTTTCCCAATCCGGACGTGCGGGTTGGCCTGCGCGCCGGCTTGATGGTGGTGCGCAGCTGACGGCTCATTGCCCGTTTTATGCAGTTCGTCGCATTGCGGGGGGCGCTACATAGGCATTTTGTTAAGGTGAGACCACTGACGCAACTGCGTCGATTCTCCCACCTCAACAAAGGCACATCATGCGTCCACTGCTCGCCCTCACTTTAGTTGCCGCCGCCGCCCTGGCCGGCTGCGCCATCATCGTTGCGCCCAATGACGGCGACGTCTCGCTGCATACCGTCTTCGGCAAGGATGCCGTGGTTGGCGACGGCAAGGTGATGCTGGAGCGCCGCGCGGTGTCCGCCGGCCTGACCGAATTTGACATGAGCGGACCGCTGCAGGTCGAGCTGCGGGTGGGCCCGGCGCCGTCGCTGCAAGTGGAAGCGGACAGCAACCTGCTGCCGCTGATCCGCACCGAAAACACGGGCGCTGCGATGCGGGTCTGGGTGCAGGGCGGCGTGCGCACCAATAACAGCCTGCGCATCATCTACACCACGCCGCAACTGGGCCAGATCCGGGCGTCGGGCTCCGGGCGCCTGGTGGCTAGCGGCTTTAACGGCGGCGCGCTGACGCTGACCAAATCGGGTTCCGGCGAGAGCCAGCTGTCGGGGAAAGTGGGAAGCCTGAACATGGCGCTGAGCGGCTCGGGCAGCGTCAATGCGAGCGCCCTGCAAAGCGGGAACGCCAATCTTGAACTGAACGGCTCCGGGCGCCTGACCATGGGCGAGGTCAGGGCCGATGCGCTCAACGTCAAGGTGCATGGCTCGGGCGACATGCTCGCCAGCGGCGCGGCGACCAACGTCAATGCGCGCGTATTCGGATCCGGCGGCGTGAACCTGATGGCGCTGGCCAGCGAGCGCGCCGACTTGAGCACCAACGGCTCGGGCGACATCAGCGCGCGCGTGAGGCAGGCGCTGGTGGCCCAGACCAATGGCTCGGGCAGCATCACCGTGTATGGCGATCCGGCCCAGCGCAGCATCAGCGGCAAGCATGTTCACGTGGTGGCGAACTAGGCGAGCGACAAGGCCCGTCGTACCCGCGGACTTACTGCGTGAGGATATGCTCAAGCGCTTCCGGGCCGAACACTTCGCGATGCAGACGCGCGACCGGCACCCCGCAGGCGAGCAGCGCCTGCCACTGCGCCTGCATGAACGGCAGCGGTCCGCACAGGAAAACATCGGTCCCGGTGCGCTCCCACGCGGGCAGGCGCGCGACTTCCATCCGGCCTTCGAGCGCGCCGCCGCCTTCCTCATAGAAGGTTATTACTTGCAGATGCGGCATCAGCGCGCCGGCTGCCAGCAGGTCGGCCTGGTGCGCGTGGTGCGCCTGGCTGCGGGCGGCGTGGGCGAAGATCACGCGGCGCTGCGGATTGTGCTGCGCAATCCGGTTCAGGGCGGCGATCATCGGTGTGATGCCCACGCCGGCCGACAGCAGCACCAGCGGCTGGTCGGACTCGGTATCGATGGCAAAGTCCCCGCATGGGGGCGAGACCTGCAGCACGCTGCCTTCGCGCACATTCTGATGAATCCACTGCGATACCTCGCCGGCCGGCGTGCCGCTGCCGTGTTCGCGCTTGACCGAGATGCGCAGGCTGTCGGTGGCTGGCGCGTCCGACAGGCTGTACTGGCGAATCTGGCTGCGGCCATCGGCCAGGGGAACGGACACGCTCAGATACTGCCCGGCGTGAAATGCGCTCGCCGATCCGCCGTCCACCGGCGTCATGCGGATCGCCAGCACGTCCTCGCTTTCGCGCACCACGCTCGTTACGCGCATGGCGCGCTGCTGCCCGGGTTCGATGCCGGCGGCGGCATACATTTTCTGTTCGGCGGCGATGAATATATTGGCCAGGGCGCCGTAGGCTTCGGCCCATGCAGCGAGCAGCTCCGGCGTGGCCGCCTCACCGAGCGTGTGGGCGATGGCGCCGAGCAGGTGGCGCCCCACGATCGGATAGTGCTCGGCGCGTACGCCCACCGAGACATGCTTGTGCACGATGCGCTCGATCACGGGGCCGAGCTTGTCGGGGCTGCCGATGTTGGCGGCGTAGGCGAATACGGCCGAGGCGAGCGACTGCTGCTGCGAGCCATTGGCCTGGTTGCCCATGTTAAACAGGTTGGTCAGCGTCGGAATTTCGGCGAAGATATTCTTGTAAAAAGTCGTGGTGATGGCAACGCCGTGCTCGCGCAGCACCGGCACGCTGGCGTCGATATAGACGCGGGAGGCTGGGGAAATCATTGTGGTTGTGTCCTATATTGGTGCAGATCTATTGGCGCTTGCCTGCATGTTCAGCTTCGGCAAAAGACGTGAAGGGCGCGACGGCGAACCCGAAAGAAAAAGAATTCTATCAAAAGATGCATTTAACATGCAACATATCGTTGGGTGAACCGTGCGCCGGTTGCTCAGCTTGCACCTTGGACCGGCGCGCGCCGCTCGCCTGCGGGCGCGGCCAACATGTGGCTGATGCATTAATTAATTAAGATATGTGCAACAATTCCCGGTAGAATGATTGCTTCCCCCAACTACCGACCGTCCATCATGTTCAACGCCCTCAAACTTTCCCTGCTGTTGCTGGTCCTCGGCTGCACCGGCACGGCTTTCGCGCAGGAATCGGAGGCAGCCGTGATGACAGCGGAGCAAGTCGAAGCGTCGCTGACCTACAAGACCGGCAAGATCGCGCTGCCCGGCGGCTTGGCCACGCTGGATTTGCCGGCCGGCTTTCGCTACCTGAGCCCGGCTGATGCCGACCGCGTGCTGGTGCAGGGATGGGGCAATCCGCCCGACAACGACAAGACGCTGGGCATGATCGTGCCGGCCAATGCCAGCCCGCTGAGCCAGGCCGGGTGGGGCGTCTTGATTACTTACGAAGGCGACGGCCATGTCGCCGATAGCGATGCGGACACCATCAAGTACGACGAATTGCTCAAGGATATGCAGGCCGAGGTAGTGGAAAATAATGTCGCCCGCAAGGAGCAGGGCTATGCGGCGATGACGCTGGTGGGCTGGGCGGAAGCGCCGAGCTACGACAAGGTTCACAAGAAAATGTACTGGGCCAAGGAATTCAAGAGTGCAGGCAGCACCGGGACTGACCTCAACTACAACATCCGCGTGCTCGGCCGCCAGGGCGTGCTGGTCCTCAATGCCATTGCTAACATGCAGCAGATCGCGGCCATCAAACAGGAAATGAAGCACGTCACGGCGTTTACCGACTTCACGCCCGGCAACCGCTACGCTGATTTCAACGCATCGACGGACAAGACAGCTGAATACGGGCTGGCGGCACTGGTGGCCGGTGGCGTTGCCGCCAAGCTGGGTTTGTTCGGCAAGCTGTTCGCGCTCTTGCTGGCATTTAAGAAACTGATCATCCTCGGCGTGGGCGGCATCGGCGTGGCGATTGCGCGCTTTTTCAAGGGCAAATCGGAAGCGAAAGTCAATCTCGAGAAGTAAGCACAAGGGTGCGTGCGGCATGGCGTTGCGGGCAAGAGTCAGCCCCGTTTCCGTCCTCAAAGATGTGTATAAGTAAATGGCATTAGCACCTATAATCGCTGCTGCCATTGACCATTGCACCATATTAAGGATTGATCCGTGAATCAGACATTGGGCCAGAAGCTGTTCCGCACCAAAACGGCAAGCAAGCATCACGAAGGCGGCCTTGCCCGCACCATGGGGCTGTTCCCGCTGACAATGATTGGCGTGGGGGCGACCATTGGCACCGGGATTTTCTTCACGATGGTGGAAGCGGTGCCCAAGGCGGGCCCGGCGGTCGTGTTGTCGTTCCTGATCGCCGCGCTGACGGCCGGCCTCACGGCGCTGTGCTACGCCGAGCTGGCGTTCCGCATCCCCGCCTCGGGCTCGTCTTATTCGTTCGCCTACGCAACGCTGGGCGAATTCGCCGCCTTCATCATGGCCGCCTGTTTGCTGCTCGAGTACGGCCTAGCGGCAAGCGCCACGGCAATCGGCTGGTCCTCTTACCTGAACAATTTCCTGGAAAATGCCTTCGGCCTGCAAATCATGGAAGCCTTGCGCACGCCATTGTTTGTCGCCGGCAAGCATGGGCTGGAAATTCACGCCTGGCACATCAACTTGCCGCCCGTGCTGCTGATCATCTTGTGTGGCTTCCTGCTGATCCGGGGCACCAAGGAATCGGCCACGACCAACGCGGTGATGGTGCTGATCAAGCTGGCGATCTTGCTGTTTTTCGTCGTCATCGCGTTTTCCGGTTTTGACGCGTCGCACTTCACGCCTTTTTTCAATACCGATGACAGCAAGGGGATGGGCGGCATGGCGGGCGTGGCCGCCGGCGCCGGCTTGGTCTTTTTCTCGTTCATCGGGCTCGATACCGTGGCCACCGCCGGCGAGGAAGTGAAAAATCCGACGCGCAACGTTCCGATCGGAATCCTGGCCGCACTGGGCATCGTGACAGTGTTCTACATGCTCGTTGCGTTCGCGGCGATCGGCGCGCAAAAGGCGTCCATGTTCGAGGGCCAGGAGGCGGGCTTGTCGGTGATTCTGCAAAACGTGACCGGCAAGGCATGGCCGGCGCTGGTGCTGTCGGCCGGAGCCGTCATTTCCGTATTTAGCGTGACGCTGGTAACGATTTACGGACAGACCAGGATCCTGTACGCCATCAGCCGCGACGGGCTGATTCCGAAAACATTCCAGCACGTTAGCGCGCGCACCCAGGCGCCCGTCAGCAACACCGTCATTGTCTGCCTGGTGGTGGGGCTGGTGGCGGCGCTGGTCGATTCGAGCTTTCTGTGGGACATGGTCAGTATGGGAACGCTTACCGCCTTCATTGCGGTATCGATTGCCGTACCGGTGCTGCGCGCGCGCGAAGGCGAAGCGCTGACCAAGGGCTTTCGCGTACCGTTCGGGCCCTATCTGGTGCCGGGCATGAGCATCGCCGCCTGCCTGTACATCATGCACGGTCTGTCGCGCACCACCTACACCGTGTTTGCTGTCGTGATGGGTCTGGCGCTGGCCACCTACTTCCTGTACAGCATCCACCACTCCAAACTGAACGACGCCTGAGTTTCCCCAGCAAACTACCCCATCCGCGACACCCCCCACTTCGGGGTCAGACCACAGTGATGCAATAGTTGCATCGCTGAGGTCTGACCCCGATTTTGCATTGCTTTTCGCCGTAAAAATTGCCGTCACGTCTTTTTTGAACCCGTTCTTTTTATTATAGGAATGATTCAGGGCGATTTCTCTGCCAATGCGGAAGGTATTCGTGGATGCTGGCAATTTGTTGCTCCAAAACGGAGGTCTGACCCCAATTAAAAAACAATTTTAATGACGAGGTCTGACCCCAATTAAAAAACATTGTTGGGACGAAAAAAAGCCACGCGGCCTTGCGGCGACGTGGCGTTCGGTTGTGGCTGCGCTGCTTATTCCACGTTCATTTCTTTGAGCAGGTTGTCGGCTTTGTCGACATGCTTCATGTTCCACAGAATGTAGCGCACGTCGACCTGGATGTCGCGCGTGTTGGTCTTGTTGAAGTCCCAGTCGGAGATGATCGAGTCGAGCGTGCCGTCAAATGCCAAGCCGATGAATTCACCCTTGGCGTTGAGCGCTGCCGAACCGGAGTTGCCGCCCGTGATGTCCAACGTGGCCAGGTAGTTGACCGGCACCGTCTTGAGCTTGGCATCGACATACTTGCCAAAATCCTTGGACTGGATCGCGGCCAGCTGCGCTTGCGGTGCGTTGAATTCGCCTTCGCCCGTCGCTTTCGCCACCACGCCCTTGACGGTGGTGAAGGCGGTCCAGGATCCGGTGCCATCGGCGCCATATGGACGACCTGCAATGTTGCCGTAGGTGACGCGCAAGGTGCCGTTGGCGTCCGGGTAGACGGCGCGGCCCTTGCTGGTCATGTAGGCAATCTTCGCTTTCATATAGTTGGCGTAGGATTGCTGGATCTTGCCGCCAAGTTCCTCTTCTTCCGCTTCATCCTTCAAGCCTTGTTCGTACATGGCAACGGCTACCTTGATGAAGCTGTCGTTGCTGGTCTTGAAGTCTTCCGGCTTCTTGCCCAGCCACGCGGCGCGCTCGGGTGCAACGCCGAGTTTGGAACCGGCGTACAGGGTGTCGAGCATGGCGCGCAGTTCGGTCGCGGTCATGCCGTCGCGAATGCCCATGGCGCTGTCGAAGCCGGCGTCGCGCTGGTCTTTCGGCTGCGCGGCGTATTTGACGAGGCTGTTCATGACCAGCGCCTTGTCGACTTTTTCGTCGTAGGTGCGGTCGATGCCGGCCACGCTTGCCTGGAAGCGCTTGAGGTCGCGTTCCTGGAAGCCGGCACGCCGCTCGGCATTCGGCTTCACGCTCTCATTGGCCAGGCGGTACATCACGCGCGCGCTGTTGAGCAGGCGCGGCGCTGACGTGCCGAGGTAGAAGTCGCGCTTGGCCTTGGCGTCGCGCAGCGCGATCAATTGTTCGGCTTGCTCGATGTCGTTGGCGTACTGCGCCTTGCGGGTTGGATTGGCATTCACCCAGGCTTTCAGGTCCTTGTGCTCCTGCGTCTTGCGCGCCAGGAAGTCGCTGCCGGCGTAGCTGGTCAGCATGCCCTTGCGGTTTTTGTAGTAATTGTTGACACCGGCAACCTGGCCCGCGTACTTGAGCTTGGCATCAGGATTGGTCTTGGTCTCGCTCTCGATGGTGGCCAGCGTTTCAGCCGAACGTTGCACGAACGCGGGATAGTTCCAACCGAAGGTGTTGGCCACTTCGGACGGCAGGCGGTGGCGGTTGGTGGCGCCCGGATACCCCAAAGCCATGATGAAGTCGCCTTCCTTGACGCCTTCCTTGGCAATTTTCAAGTGCGTAGCCGGCTGGTAGGGGACGTTGTCCTTGGAAAAATCGGCAGCCTTGCCATCCTTGCTGACATAGGCGCGATAAAAGCCGTAGTCGCCGGTGTGGCGCGGCCACATCCAGTTGTCGGTGTCGCCACCAAACTTGCCCACGCCCGCCGGCGGCGCATGCACCAGGCGCACGTCGCGAATTTCCAGTTGCTTGATCAGGTAGAACTCCAGGCCGCCGTAAAAGCTCGAGACCGTGCAGCGGTGGCCGGCGTCTTTTTCGCACTCGGCAACCAGGCTCTTCTGGGCCTTTTCAATCGCGTCAACCCGTGCCTTGCCGCTCAGCTTGGCAACGTCGGCGCTGATGATTTTGTCGCTGACGTTGGTCACGCCCTTGGTGACATAGATGCGGCTGCCAGGCGAAGCCGGCAATTCTTCGGCCAGTGTCTTGGCCAGGAAACCGTTGGCCAGCAGGTCGCGTTCAGGCGTCGAGTTGACGGCCACGCTGTTGTACACGCAGTGGTGATTGGTGGCAACGAGTCCCATCGGCGAGACGAAGGAAGCCGAGCATCCGCCCAGGCTCACAATCGCGTTCATCGGGAATTCGGTCAGCTTGGTCAGCGTTGCCGGGTCGAGTTTCAAGCCGGCGGCTTTGAGCTGCTTGGCAATTTGCGGCAGCTGTTGCGGCATCCACATACCTTCGTCGGCATGGGCGCTTGCGATGCTAAGGATAGCGAGCGTGATCAGGGTCTTTTTCATTCGCGTTTCGTCTCATTATGGTCAGTCGGAACAGGGCACGCCTTTTGAGCGCCCTAGAGTATCCGCAGCGCCCATATTTTAGTCAATCAGATTTTGACCATGGCAGCGTTGAAGCGCGATTTATGTGCAATATATGCATGTTGTATGGACGCTGCGCGGCGGCGTCCCGACGGCGCAACTCACAACTGGTCGCCCACCAGCGCGGCGAGCTTGCCGGCCGCCTTGTCGAGGAACGGCCGGTCCAGCCAGGCGCCGTAGGTGATCGGCTTGGCCAGCTTCCAATCGTTGTTGAACACCGCAACCTGTTCCTTGGCGAAGACTGCATCGATAATATTCAGGTTTGCTTCATCATTTAAACTGAACGATCGGTTGTCGAAATTGGTCGAACCTACTGAAACCATCAGTGAGTCGACAACGAGCGCCTTCACGTGGTACATGGTCGGCTGGTATTCAGCAATTTGAATACCGGCGGCAAGCAGCGGCCCCCACGTGTCGTGGGATGCCGCACGGACGATGCGCGAGTCAATTGTGTCACCGGGCGTGATGATGCGCACTTTTACGCCGCGTTTTGCTGCGGCAACGAGTGCTTTGATGGTCAGCTCGTCCGGCACAAAGTAAGAACTCGACAGTTCAATCGTGCTTTGGGCTGCGGTGATCGACATTAGGTACATCAACAGCATGCTTTCGCTGCCGCCGCTGGGTGAACTGCTGAACATTTGCGCAGCGTGGCTTCCTTTCGCCGCCAGCGCGGGAAAGTACGGCTGGCCGTCGAGCACGACGCCGGTGGCCTTGGTCCAGTTTTCAGCAAACACGGCTTGCATTTGGCCCACTACCGGACCCTCGATCCGGAAGTGGGTGTCGCGCCAGTGTTCCTTGTCCTGGCCATTGCCACGCCACTGGTCGGCAATGCCGACGCCGCCCGTAAAGCCGATTTTTCCATCAACCACCAGCACTTTGCGGTGCGTGCGGTTGTTCAATTTTGTAAATTTCCACCAGACCGGCTTGTGATAACGATGGAATTTGACGCCGGCCGATTTCATCGCGTCCATCGCCGCATCGTCCATCTTCATGCTTCCGATAAAGTCGAGCAGCACATGCACCTTGACGCCCGCGCGCGCGCGTTCAATCAGTGCGTCGGAAAATTCCTTCCCGATCGTTTCCGACCAGTAGATATAGGTTTCGAACGTGATCGTCTGTTTCGCTTCGCGGATCGCCTTGAGCATGGAAGGGAAAATCTGGTCGCCGTTGAGCAGCACCTCCACCTGGTTTCCTTCAATGATCGGCGGACCGAGCAAGACACCCATGGAGCGACGAAATTGGGGGTCGTCCACGTTGTAAAGGCGCTGCAATTGCCGTTCAATTTTCTTCTCGCTTGGCATGAAGTTAAACGTCAGAAAGACGGCAAGCAGCGTTAACGCGGTGGCGATCAGGGCGGCCTTGAGGGATTTCGTTCTCATGACTAACTTTCGGGCAAAAAAAAACCAACGCCCAGGGCGTTGGTTAGTTGGGGTAAAGCATATTAACGCGCTTTTCCGCGACGCAAGAGATTTACGATGGCCAACAGAATCACGGCGCCGAGGAACGACACCAGCAGTGACGTGATACTGAAGTCATCGCGATTGATGGTGCCGGTGCCAAACAGCGGCGAGAGCAGCCAGCCGCCCAGGAAGGCGCCGACGATACCGACGACAACGTTCAGGATCATGCCTTGTTCAGCGTCCGTTTTCATGACCATGCTTGCCAGCCAACCCAAAATACCACCTACCACGATCCAGATGATGAATAACATGATTGATTCCTCCTATTAGTTAAAAAAGACCCCGAGCGCATTGCCGATTGCTGGGCCGTGGAAGCAGATTAAGGGTCGCTCGTTTCATGGTCGGTGCGGCAACGTACCAAAAAACGCATTGTGTTTTTATTATTTTTTTGTTACCTCGGAGAATGTATAAGTTAACGTGCGTCACCGTACGGAAGGTGCTCTACGGTCGATTTATCGTTGCACCACTGGCAAAATATTTCCAGGTTTATCTGCGAGCCCCGCACATGAACATGAATAAAATTCGAAAGGAAATTCCAATGAGCAACTACGACACCACCACCCAAAAAAACGATCGTATGGTTACTGGCCTGTTCCGTGACCGCCAAAGCGCCGAGCGCGCTTACAACGCCGTGGCAGACCGCGGCTACAGCCGTGACGACGTCACCTTGATGATGTCTGACGACACCCGCAAGACCCATTTCAACGATACCGACACGGAGCTGGGCAGCAAAGCTGCCGAAGGCGCAGGCGTCGGCGCCGGCATCGGCGGCACCATTGGCGCAGTGCTGGCCGGCATCGCCGCCGTCGGCACCACGCTGGTACTGCCAGGCATTGGCCTGGTTGTGGCCGGTCCAATCGCAGCGGCACTGGCCGGCGCCGGCGCCGGCGGTCTGGCAGGCGGCCTGGTTGGCGCGCTGATCGGCGCCGGCATTCCTGAAGAGCGCGTCGTGCACTACGAAGAAGGCATCAAGAGCGGCGGCATCCTGATGGGCGTAAATCCACGCAGCGACGACGATGCCATGCATATCGAGCGCAGCTGGACCGACAATGCCGGCGAGCACATCATCGGTACCGGCGTGGGCGCCGCAGGCGGCGCCATGACCGGTGCGGCCATCGGTTCGGTCGCCGGTCCTATCGGTACTGTGGCAGGTGCTGCAATCGGCGGTATCGCCGGCGGCCTGGCAGGCAAGGGTGTGGGCGAAGTTATCAATCCCAAGGCAGGCGACGAACTGCCCGAACACCACTTTGCCAAAGGCATGGGTGCAGGTAGCGGCGCGGCAGCGGGCGCCATGGCCGGTACCGTTGCCGGTCCTATCGGCATGGCGGCGGGCGCTGCCATCGGCGGCTTGGCTGGTGGCTTGGCAGGCAAGGGTGCAGGCGAAGTCGTCAACCCGACCCCGGGCGACGACCTGCATGATCACCACCTCGCCAAAGGCGTGGGCGCCGGCAGCGGCGCGGCAATGGGCGCCGCCGTTGGCGCCGTAGGCGGTCCGGTCGGCATGGCCGTGGGCGCAGGTATCGGCGCCGTTGCGGGCGGCATGGCAGGTCACGCCGCTGGATCGCTGGTCAACCCAGAGGAAGAGTCGGCTTACTGGCGTTCTTCGTACCAGACGGCTCCGTACTATTCGCCAGGCTACACCTACGACGACTACGGTCCTGCCTACGAACTGGGCTACAACAGCCGCGGCCGTTATGTTGGCCAGCAGTTCGATTCAGTAGAAAACGACCTGGGAACCGAATGGGATCGCGTCAAAGGCAGCTCGCGCCTGAACTGGCAGCAAGCCAAGTCCGCTTCGCGTGCGGCGTGGGACAAGGTTGAGCGCGCCATGCCTGGCGACTTCGACCGCGACGGCCGCTAACCAGCACCGCCTGGCAGCAACGCTGCCATCGCAGCCCCAAAAAGCCCCGCTTCCTTAAGGAAAACGGGGCTTTCTTCATCTCCCACCAAAATGTTTCCAAAACCTCCCCCGGGGGAGATGGTTGCGGTATGAAAAAAGCCCCGTGCCTTGCGGCAGCGGGGCTTTCATTATAGTGATTGCGATCAGTTGCTTTTGACGGCTTCGACCTGGATCGCCAGTTTGACTTCCGGCGAGAACATCGGCAAGCCTTTGGTCACGCCAAAGTCGCCGCGGTTGAAGGTGGCACTGGCATCGGCGCCGCACACTTCCTTCTTGAGCATCGGGTGCATCACGCACTTGAATTTATTGATCGTCAGCGTGACTGGCTTGGTGACGCCGTGCAAGGTCAACTCGCCAGCGATCGACGTCGGCGTGTCGCCCGTGAAGGTGATCGTCTTCGACTGGTAAGTCACGTTCGGAAATTTGGCGACGTCGAAAATGTCGTCCTTTTTTGCGTGCGTGTTCATTGCGTCGAGGCCGAAGTCGATCGAGGCGGCATCGATCAGGATGTCGATCGACCCCGTCTTGGCCGCGCGGTCGAGCGTCACGGTGCCGCTGGTCTTCTTGTACTTGCCGCGCCAGACTGACAGGCCCATGTGATCAGCTTCAAAGCTCGGGAAGGTGTGGTTCGGGTCGATGTTGTACGTATCGGCGGCAGCAAAGGCGGTGGCGGCAACGCCGGAGGCCAGCAGTGCAATAAACAGTTGCTTCAGTTTCATGGAATTCCTTTTTTTCGAATGGATGTTACTGCGCCGCAGTGACGCGGAATTTGATGACGACCTCGTCGGCGACTATGCCCGTATCCTTCCAGTCGCCTTCACCGATGTTGTAGGCCAGCCGCTTGATCGGCAGCGCGCCTTCGAACACTTGCTTGCCGGCCTCGGTCTTGACCGTCAAGGGGAAATTTACCTCGGTACTCTTGCCCTTGATCGTCAGCTTGCCGATGACACTGAGCTTGCCGGCGCCGGCCGGCTTGATCGCCGAGGACACGAAGCTCGCCTTTGGATATTGGGCGGAATTGAACCAGTCTTTCTTGGCCACTTCCTTGTTCATGTCGGCGTCCCCCACATCGAGGCTGGCCGTATCGATCTCGACGCTGGCCTTGGCCAGTTCCGGTTTGGCGGCATCATAGTCGATCGCCGCCGCGAACTTTTTGAAGGGGGCCTCAACCGGCACGTTCATCTGCTTGAAGACGGCCGAGACGCGGCTCTTGGCCGGATCGGTCTTGAGCGGAACGGCCCCGGCAACGAGGCTAACGCCAAGCAACGCTGCAAACAATGTGCCACTGTTTCGTTTCATACATTCTCCGGGAGGTGAAATTACGCCTTGGGCAGCATGCGCTTGAGCACGCCGTCGCGGTCGATAAATTGGTGCTTCAGTGCAGCGGCAATGTGGACGCCGACCGCGCCGGCCAGCGTCATGTTGAGCCAGAAATGCACCGCTTGCAGCACCGGCTTGAGTTCTGCGTTTTTCTCGATCAGCACAGGCAGCTTGAACAAGCCGAAATAAACCACCGGGTAGCCTGCCGCCAGCGTGTAGAAATAGCCGGACACGGGCACCGCAAACATCAGCACATACAGCATGCCATGCAAGATATTGGCGCTCGATTTTTGCCACGCGGGCATGCTGGCGGGATAGGCGGGCGCGGGATGGCCGAGGCGCCACAACAGGCGCAATGTGGCGAGCGCAAGGATCGTGACCCCGGTCCATTTGTGCCAGGAGTAATATTTAAGCTTGGCGGGCGACACGGCCATATCAGTCATGAACAGTCCCATGCTGAACGCGCCGATGATCATCAGCGCAACCAGCCAGTGGAAGATGATCGCGACGTTGGTGTAGCGCTGTTGCATTGACGCCTCTAAATTAGTACGTGTTAGAACCAATATACCAAAAAAAACCTGCTTGTGCTTGCCGCGAGAGTAACACGGTTGAAAACGGGCCAACGGGTCTGCTATTGTAAAAATCGGTAAGCGATCTGATCATACTAACCATGCAGTGACGTTTGCCGGGAGACTCTCATGAAAACAGCAATCCTGCGCCTGGCCGTAATGTTGCCGCTGCTGCCGCTGTTGCCGCTGTTGCCACTGCTGGCGCTGCCTGCCCCGCGCGGGCGAACCGGCGTCGCCCGAGATCGCCGACCTGTCAATCGAGGAACTGGCCAACATCCAGATCTACTCGGTGTCCAAAAAAGCCGAGACACTATCGGGCGCCGCCGCCTCGGTGTTCGTCATCACTGCCGACGATATCCGGCGTTCAAACTTCCAAAACCTGGCCGACGTGTTGCACCTGGCGCCCAGCCTGCAAGTGGCGCAGGGCGCCAACGGGGGCTATGCCATCACCGCGCGCGGCCTGAACGGCAGCAACGACAGCGCACCGAACAAGCTGCAAGTGCTGGTGGACGGGCGCTCGGTGTATGCGCCCCTATTTTCGGGTGTGTTCTGGGATGCGCAGGACTTGATGCTCGACGATATCGCGCGCATCGAAGTCATCAGCGGACCCGGCGGCACGCTGTGAGGTGCCAACGCGGTCAATGGCGTGATCAATATTACCACCCGGTCGGCACGCGACATCCAGGGCGCGATGGGCGTTGTGACGGCTGGCGAGCGCGGCTACGACGTGGCGTTTCGCCAGGGCGGCGCGCTGGCCGGCGGCGGCCACTGGCGCGCCTACGGCAAGTATCTTGAGGAACGGCGCACGCAACTGGCGAGCGTCCAAGTGGTCAACGACGCGCGCCAGCAAGCCCAGCGCGGCTTTCGCGCCGACTGGGAGCGCGGCGCCCACCAGTTCAGCGTGCACGGCAACGCCTACCGCGGCCAGGCCGACCAGCCGGAGCCGGGCGCACTGCAAACCGGCGTGCCGCTCGCGCTTGGGCCGATCAATACGGCGGGCGTGAACCTGACCGGACGCTGGAACTATCTGCTGGGCGAGGGCGCCGGCGTCAGCCTGCAAGGCTATCTGGACCATACGCGGCGCGACGTGCCGCCCACCTTTGGCGAGTCGCTCGATATTGCCGACCTGCAGTTCCAGCATGCGTTGGCGGCGATCGGCGCGCATGCTTTGGTGTGGGGCGCGAACTATCGCCGTACCTGGGATGATGTGCGCAACAGCGACTACATTGCCTTTCTGCCCGCCAAGACCAACCAGAACTGGTCCAGCCTGTTTGCGCAGGACGAAGTTACGCTGGGCAAGTCATTGCGCCCGGTGACTGGCGCGCGTATTGAGCGCAATGGGTACACGGGCACGGAATTTTTGCCCACGCTGCGCTTGGCGTGGACCATGGCGCCGGCGCACACGCTGTGGGCCAGCGCCTCGCGCACGGTGCGCGCGCCGTCCAGGCTAGACGCCGACGCCTTTATCCCCGGCAAGCCGCCGTACTTGCTGCGCGGCGGCCCGCGCATCCGTTCCGAAGTGGCCACCGTGTTCGAACTGGGCTACCGCGGCCAGCCGCTGGCCAAGCTGTCGTATTCGATGACGGCGTTTCACCATGATTACGATCATTTGCGCACGCAGGAAGTCGATCCCGGCGGCACCTTTGTCACCTTTGGCAATCTGATGCAAGGCAAGGCGGACGGCATCGAAATGTGGGGCAATTACCAAGCCACGCCGGCATGGCGCCTGAGCGCAGGCTTGATGGCGCTGCACGAGAGCATGACCTTGAAGGCGCTCAGCAATGACGCGGCCGGGCCGGGCACGGTGGGCAAGGATCCGTCCCATACGCTCCAGCTGCGATCGAGTTTCAACCTGGGCGACGACAAAGAGTTTGACCTCATGCTGCGCAAGGTCGGTGCGCTGAGCGAACCGGACGTGCCCGGCTATACGGCGCTCGACGCGCGCTTTGGCTGGCGCTTGCGGCGCGCGGTGGAGTTGTCGGTGTTCGGGCAGAATTTGAACGGCGCGCACGGGGAGTACGGGCCGCTGGCGACCAGGACGCACGTGGGGCGCGCGCTGGGCGTCAAGCTGGTGTGGCAGAGGTAAGGCAACAGCAGGATAGCCGGCGCCACTGGCGCCGATCAGTCCGACATGCCGCTAGGGAAGCACTGATTAATTCATGAGGGCGGACTCGGCCATGAAAAAAGACGCCCTGCGGCGTTGCAAATTCTCGCAATAGCTAGCTATTGCTGCGAATTTGCGCCTTGCCGGCCGCCTTTTTCACTGGCCGATTCCATCCCTCAGAATAAATCAGTGCTTCCCTAGACCATCAAATCTCGCGCGCGAGCTTTTCGGCAATGCCCAGGTAATTTGCCGGCGTCATCGCCAGCAGCAAGTCTTTCGCATCCTGGGGAATGGCCAGCGTGGTGACGAATTCACGCAGCGCATCTTTTGAAATGCCCTTGCCGCGCGTCAGTTCTTTCAACTGTTCGTACGGGTTTTCAATGCCGTAACGGCGCATCACGGTTTGCACCGGCTCGGCCAGCACTTCCCAGTTCGCATCGAGGTCTTGTTCCAGGCGCGCGCGGTTCACTTCCAGCTTGTTCAAGCCGCGCAGGCAGCTGTCGTAAGCCAGCAAGGCGTAGCCCAGGCCCACGCCAATGTTGCGCAGCACGGTCGAGTCGGTCAGGTCGCGCTGCATGCGCGAAACCGGCAATTTTTCGGACATGTGCTTGAGCACGGCATTGGCCAGGCCCAGGTTGCCTTCGGAGTTTTCAAAGTCGATCGGGTTGACCTTGTGCGGCATGGTCGAGGAACCGATTTCGCCGGCCTTGGTCGTCTGCTTGAAGTAACCGAGCGAAATATACGCCCAGATATCGCGGTTCAAGTCCAGCAAGATGGTGTTGGTGCGCGCGAAGGCGTCGAACAGTTCGGCCATGTAATCGTGCGGCTCGATCTGGATCGTGTACGGATTGAACGTCAGGCCCAGGCGCTGCTCGATCACGTTCTTGGAAAAATTCGCCCAGTCGAAACCCGGGTAGGCCGACAGGTGGGCATTGTAGTTGCCGACGGCGCCATTCATTTTGCCCATGATCTCAACGGCGGCAATGCGCTCGATGGCGCGCTTGAGGCGCGCGACGACGTTGGCCATTTCCTTGCCCAGCGTGGTCGGGCTGGCGGTCTGGCCGTGGGTGCGCGAGAGCATCGGAACGGCAGCGTTGTCGCGCGCGATCTGGGTCAGCTTCTCGACCAGGCCCTGCAGGGCCGGCAACATCACCGTGTCGCGCGCCGCCTTGAGCATCATGCCGTGCGAGGTGTTGTTGATGTCTTCCGAGGTGCACGCGAAATGAATGAACTCGGTTGCCGAGAGCAATTCCGGCACGTCCTTGACCTGCTCCTTGAGCCAGTACTCGACCGCTTTGACGTCATGGTTGGTGACCGCTTCGATCGCCTTGATGCGCGCTGCATCGTTCTCGGAAAAATCGGCTGCCATGCGCTCCAGCAAGGCGGTCGCTTCTACGGAGAATGGCTTGATCTCGGCAAAGCCGGCCTGGGACAACGCTTGTAGCCACGAAATCTCGACCTTGACGCGGTGATGCATGAAGCCCGATTCGGACAGGATCGGGCGCAGCTTGTCGGTCTTGGCAGCGTAGCGGCCGTCCAGTGGAGACAGGGCCGACAGCGTGGAGTAGGGGACGGTAGAGGTCATGGAGAGGGCTTTTATGAGGAGGGGAAAAAATGTCGCGCGCGTGCCGCAGAGAGCGCAATTTTACCACCGGCGCCAATGTCAAGCCGATGTTGTGGCCGCACAGCAGCAGCCTGCTTGCCCTCCATGGGCGCGAAACGCGATGCTATACTGTGATCCAATCTTCTATTCAAAGCGTCTATGAAACTCATCGGTTCCCTGGCCAGCCCGTACGTGCGCAAAGTTCGTGTGGTACTGGCCGAAAAAAAGCTCGATTACGGCTATGAAATCGAAAATGTGTGGGGCGCCGAAACAAAAATTCATCTTTCGAATCCGCTGGGCAAGGTTCCTTGCCTGCTGATGGAAGACGGCAGCAGCATGTACGATTCGCGCGTGATCGTCGAGTACCTCGATACGCTCACGCCCGTGTGCAAATTGCTGCTGCCAAATGCGCGTGACCGCGCCGACATCAAGGTCTGGGAAGCATTGGCCGACGGCGTGCTCGACGCTGCAGTGCTGGTGCGCCTGGAAACCACGCTGCGCCCCGACGAGCAGCAAAGCCCGGCCTGGATCGAGCGTCAAATGGGCAAGGTTCACGCGGGGCTGGCCGTCATGTCGGCCAATTTGCGCGAGTCGCCTTTTTGCAAGGGCAACCATTACACGCTGGCCGACATCGCTGTCGGTTGCTGCCTGGGCTGGCTCGATTTCCGCTTCCCCGACATTGCCTGGCGCGACGACTACGCCAATTTGGCCAAGCTGTACGACAAACTGTCCGAGCGCCAGTCGTTCAAAGATACTGTGCCCCAGTAAGGCGGTCGCGGCGATGGGCAGTTCTGAGGAAAGCACCGGCGGGGCGGCACAAAAACGCCTGCAGATGGCCGATATCGCGCGTCTTGCCGGGGTCTCGAAGGCCACCGTGTCGCGCGCGCTCAACCACAGCCCCCTGGTCAACGACGAAACGCGCACCCGCATCCTGGAGCTGGCCGCTTCGCTCAAGTACACCATCAATATCGGCGCGCAAAACCTGCGCCTCAAGCAAAACCGCACCGTCGGCGTGGTCGTGCCGTTTGATTCCGCCACGCGCCAGCATTTGTCTGACCCGTTTTTCCTCAGCATGCTCGGCAGCCTGGCGGACGCGCTCACCGAGCGCGGTTTCGACATGCTGCTCTCGCGCGTCGATGCGCGCCAGATTGACGCTGCGGCGCAACCGTTCGACACCGGGCGCGTGATCGGTATTATCCTGATCGGCCAGTGGCGCCAGCATGACCAACTCAACCAGCTGGCCGCGCGCCATGTGCCGATCGTGGTGTGGGGCGCACAATTGGCGCAACAACTGTACGTCACTGTCGGCGGCGACAACGTCAGCGGCGGCATGCTTGCCACCGAACACTTGCTCAAGCAGGGGCGCAAGCGGATTGCTTTTTTCGGCGACATCAACTTGCCAGAAGTGGCCCAGCGTTACCGCGGCTACAGCGATGCGCTGGGCAAGCATGGACTGCAGGTCGATCCACAACTGTGCGTATCGGTGTCTTTTCTGCCGGAAAGTGGCGCGCATGCCGTCCAGGAAATCGAGCGCCGCGCGCTCGGATACGACGCCATCTTCGCCTGCAGCGATCTGCTGGCCATGACGGCTATTAACGCCCTGCGTGAAGTGGGTAAAAGCGTGCCGCGCGACGTTGCCGTGGTCGGCTATGACGATATTGAACTGTCGACGTACTTCCATCCTCCCTTGACCACGATTCGCCAGCCGATCCGCGCGGCCGGGCACGCGCTGGTCGACGCACTGCTGGCGCTGGTCGACGGGCAAGCGCCCGGTTCGCGCCAGCTTCCAACCGAATTAATCGTGCGCGCCACTGCCGGCGGTTAAATAGCTTTTTGGCGCGCTGAAATCGGTTGCAAGTCGTTCCTCGGCTCATCTCATTTTTCTTGCACTCCCGGCGCGCCGACGCCAATTCGCGCGCGTTAGCCTGATTTTCCTCCCTTGTCGCCCTCTTTTTGACCTCAAATTCTCATTTTAGCAACAAGGATGCAATCGATTGCATAAACCGCGCATCTGTTCCATACTTGATTCGTCTTGTACCTAAACCAACTATAACCGCCGACATGCAGTACGGCGGCAACCCACCGGAGGAGAGCACATGAATTTCCCAGTCAAACGCATGGCGGCGGCAGTGTCCGTCGCACTGTTGCATATGGGCGGCGCCGCTGCCCAGCAAGCCCCTACAACCGACGCGCCGGTCGCGGACGGACTGAACATGGAGCGCATCGTCGTCACCGGCAGCACCGGCGGCACTTCCAAGATGAAGTCGAGCGTCTCGCTGAGCACAATGAGTCTGGAGTCGATCCAGAACGGTGCGCCGACCAGCGCTGCGGAAGTGCTGCGCTCCATCCCGGGCGTGCGCTCGGAGTCGTCGGGCGGTGAAGGCAACGCCAACATCACGGTGCGCGGCGTGCCAATCTCGGCCGGCGGCGCGCGCTATGTACAGATCCAGGAAGATGGGCTGCCGGTGTTGCAGTCGGGCGACTTCAACTTCATTACGCCGGATGCGTATGTCAAGATCGACGGCGGTCTCGACCGCCTGGAAGTGGTGCGCGGCGGTTCGGCCTCCACCCTGGCCAGCAATTCGCCGGGCGGCATCATCAACTTCATCAGCAAAAATGGCGCTGAAAAGGGCGGCAGCGTCGGCATCACCACAGGTCTCGACTACCATTCCACGCGTTTTGACGCCGACTTTGGCGGCGCACTGTCGGCCAAGACCCGCTATTTCGTGGCCGGCTTTTACCGCAGCGGCGAAGGCGTGCGCAACACCGGCATGCACACCGAAAAAGGTGGCCAGATCCGCGCCAATATCACCCATGAATTCGAAAACGGCTTTGTACGCCTGTCGCTCAAACACCTCAACGACCAGACCCCGACTGCCTTGCCGGTGCCGGTCAGCGTGACCAATCAACAGGTGTCGGCATTGCCCGGCATCGATCCGCGCACCGCCACGTTCTATTCGCCGTACTGGGTGCGCGACGTCTCGCTCGGCAAGGGCAACAACGCCGTCACGAGCGACGTCAACGACGGCCTAGCGGTCAAGAGCAACACCATCGGCCTAGAAGCGTCGCTGCGCTTTGGCGAGGGCTGGACCTTGAGCGAAAACTTCCGCCACGCCAACAATTCGGGCCGCTTCGTCGGTGTATTCCCGGGCAATAACGGCGCCGTCGGCAGCTACAAATTTGCTACCGGACCGAACGCAGGTCAAGCCTATAACGGCCGCGCTTTTTCCGCCGTTGTGTTCAATACCGCGATCGACGACGCTGGCGCTACCTTCAACGATGCCAAGCTGGCCAAGACGTTCGCTGCCGGCAGCGCCAAGGTCACTGCCACCGGCGGCCTGTACGCCTCCACCCAAAACCTCGCGCTGACCTGGAACTTCAATGAGTACCTGATGCAGGCCAGCGGCGACCGGCCAGCCTTGCTGCAAACTGCCAGCAGCACGCCTGGCCTGGTGGGGCCAGCCTTCGGTGGCTGCTGCTCGCGCGCCGTCGACATGCAGTACAAGCTGCTTTCGCCCTACGTCAACGTCGGCTTCGAGCAGGGTCCGGTCAATGTCGACGCCAGCGTGCGGCATGACCGCCAAAGCGCCTCCGGCACGGCCAATATTGCAACGCGGGGCATTCGCTACGACCCGGCCACGCTGCAGTCGGTGGATTACGAGCTCGGTCACACCTCGTATTCGGTCGGCGGCAACTACCGTGTTTCGCCAAGCGTGGCGCTGTTCGCCCGCGTCAGCGACGGCGTCTCGTTCAACGCCGACCGCATCCTGTTCGGTACCCCGCTCGACGGCAGCGTGCCGATTAGTCTGAACACCGTGCGCCAGCTCGAAGGCGGCGTGAAGTGGCGGCGCGGTGGCATCAGCAGTTTTGTGACGCTGTTCCAGGCCCGGACCAAGGAAACCAACTTCGAAGCGACAACCCAGAAAACGACGGCCAACAGCTACCGCGCCAAGGGCGTGGAGATCGAGGCGGCGTACAACGCGGGACCGCTGCGGATCATGGGCGGCGTGACCCTCACCGACGCCGAGATCACCGCTACCGCGCCCGGCGCCGAAGCGGTCATCGGCAACACGCCGCGGCGCCAGGCAAAAACCGTGTACCAGGTCTCGCCAAGCTACACGATCGGGGACGTCAGCTTCGGCGCGTCGGTGATTGGCACCGGCAAGGCGTGGGCCGACGACGCCCATACCATCAATATGCGCGCCTACGCCGCCGTCAACGGCTACCTGAATTATCAGTTCTCGCAGCGCGTGCTGGTGGCATTCAGCGCGAACAACCTGTTCAACCAGACCGGCTATACCGAGGTTGAAGGCGACGGCCATGCGGCGCGTTCGATTGGCGGCCGTTCGGTCAAGGCGACGCTGAAGTACTCGTTTTAATCCGACCCGCACGGCCGCCGCGCGCGGCCGTGCCTTACCTGATGCGATTTTTCCATGACACTATCCAATGCACACGCGCGCATGCTCAGCGCGCTGCCCGAGCGCCTTCGCGCGGCCGCCTCGCAGCGTTTTTCCGAGCGTGAGGAAGCCTTGCGCGAGCACCTGGCAGCGCTGTACGGAGCAGATCCCGCGCTCGACGCCTGGTTCAGCACCTTGATGGAGACGATCGGACGCCTGCACGGGCAGCGTCCCGCCGCGCTGCACGCGCTGGACGCGGCGCGCAGCGCC
This sequence comes from Massilia sp. TWP1-3-3, assembly GCF_049897805.1. Taxonomy (NCBI): domain Bacteria; kingdom Pseudomonadati; phylum Pseudomonadota; class Betaproteobacteria; order Burkholderiales; family Oxalobacteraceae; genus Massilia; species Massilia sp. TWP1-3-3. The sequence goes on along the minus strand of NZ_JAFCWX010000007.1, from coordinate 180,075 downwards.
GAACCTGGCTGGTTCACCCGCCAGAGCATGCTTGGCTACAGCGCCTACGTGCCGCAGTTCGGCGGCACCTTGCGCGGCGTGATCGGCCGCATCGAACACCTGCGCGAACTCGGTGTGACCTACCTGCACTTGCTGCCCTTCCTGCGCCCGCGCGCCGGCGAGAACGATGGCGGTTTTGCCGTCGCCAGCTTCGATGAGGTCGATCCGGCGCTGGGCAGCACCGACGACTTGCTGGCGCTCACTGCGGCGTTGCGCGAAGCGGGCATCAGCCTGTGCTCGGATCTGGTGCTCAACCACGTGGCCGACGACCATCCGTGGGCGCTGGGCGCTGCAGCCGGCGATCCGGCGCTGCGCCAGTTCTTTCATATATTTCCCGACCAGAGCGTCCCTGAGCGTTACGAACAGGTGCTCGGCCAAGTCTTCCCGCAAGCTGCCCCCGGCAATTTCACGTATGTCGACGCCGTCCAAGGCTGGGTCTGGACTACCTTCTATCCGTTCCAGTGGGACCTGAACTACGCCAACCCGGCTGTGCTGGGCGAGATGGTGCTCGCCTTGCTGCGCCTTGCCAACCGCGGCGTGGAAGTGTTTCGGCTCGATTCCACCGCCTTTCTCTGGAAGCGGGAAGGCAGCAGCTGCATGAATCAGCCCGAGGCGCATCAGTTGCTGCAAGTGATACGCGCGCTGGTCGACATTGCCGCGCCGGGCGTGCTGCTCAAGGCGGAAGCCATTGTCCCCACGCGCGCGCTGCCGGCCTACTTCGGGAGCGGCGCGCAGCGCGAGTGCCACCTGGCGTACCACAGCACCCTGATGACGGCCGGTTGGGCGGCGCTGGCCGAGCAGGACACCGCGCTGCTGCAAGCGGTGATCGACGCCACCCCGGCGCTGCCGCCGGAGGCGAGCTGGCTGACCTATGTGCGCTGCCACGACGATATTGGCTGGAACGTGCTGCGCGCGGAAGCCGGTGACGACGCGCGCCTGGCGTCCATCGCACGCTTTTATGCCGACGGCGACAGTTTCGCCGCCGGCGTCGCCTTTCAGACCAGCGGCACGCGCGCCGTGCACGGCACCAACGGCAGCGCCGCGGCGCTGGCCGGCATCGAGACCGCGATCAACGCTGAACAGCGTGAACTGGGCGTGCGCCGTCTGCTACTGCTGTACGCTCTGGCGCTGTCGTTCGGCGGCCTGCCGGTGCTATACATGGGCGACGAACTGGGCATGCAGAACGACCACACCTATCTTCTGGACGCCTCGCGTGCGCACGACACGCGCTGGGTCCAGCGCGCCCCTTTTGACGAACGGCTTTTTGCCGAACGCGCCGACGCCAGCGCTGTGACGGGTGAGCTGTACCGGCGCCTGGGCGAACTGATCGCCGCCCGCCGTCGCCTGCCCGCGCTGGCGGCCGACGCGCCGCGCAGCGTGCTGGCGGCCGCGGACCCGGCCTTGCTGGCGCTGGCGCGCGGCGAGCGCTTCCTGAGCTTGTCCAACTTTTCCGGCCTGCCGCTCGTGGTCAGCCTCGCCGCTCTGCAGGCCGGCGCCTGGCCTGGCTACGCCGATCAGGTGGTGCTGCAACCGTGGGCCATGCTGTGGCTCGAACGCTAACCTGAGGCGCGCATCGATGACAAATTCACTTACCCCGACGCCTGGCGTCAAAGCGGACACGGGGCCGTTGCTGGTATTTGGCGAAGCGCTGGTTGACGACTTCGTCACCGAGCAAGTGGTGGGCGGCGCCCCCTTCAATGTGGCGCGCAGCCTTGCCGCCTTCGGCCTGGCGCCGCTGCTCATTACCCGCACCGGCAATGACCCGGCCGGCGCGCTGGTGCGCGCCGAGTTCGCGCGCTTCGGCATGCGCCAGGATGGCCTCCAGCTTGACGCGGCCGAGCCGACCGGGCGCGTGCTGGTCGAGCGCGCGCACGGCGAGCACCGCTTTGTCATTCTCCCCAACCAGGCGTACGACCATATCGACGCGGCAGCCGCACTGGCCGCCGTTGCCGGGCCGCCGCCCGCCACCATTTACTTTGGTACCTTGGCACAGCGCTGCGAGACTTCGCGCGGTGCGCTGCGCGCGCTGCTGGCAGCGAGCACGGCGAGCTGCTACCTTGACCTGAATGTGCGCGAAGGGCAGGTGACGGAGCGCTGCGTGTTCGAGTCCCTGCACCTGGCCGACATTGTCAAGGTCAACGAGGACGAGTTGCGCAACCTGTTCGGCTGGTACACGCATACCCGCCACGCCACGCAGCATATGGACAGCGTGGCAGTACGCAGCGCATGCGCCACGCTGATCCGCACGTTTTCGCTGCAAGGCTTGATCGTCACGCTCGGCCCGCGCGGCGCGGTGTACTTTGGCGCCGACGGCGCCGTCGTCACCGCGCACGACACTGCGGGGCCGGCTCGCTTGGTCGACACGGTCGGCGCGGGCGACGCGTTTTCTGCCGTATTTCTGCTTGGGCAGGCGCGCGGCTGGCCGCTGGACACCACGCTCACGCGCGCCAATGCATTTGCCGGCGCGGTGTGCGGCATCCGTGGCGCGGTCCCGGCCGATCTGGCATTCTATGAGCCGTGGCTGTCGCGCTGGCTTGTTGATTGAACCTTCGCTGAACCTTCGCTGAACCTTCGCTGAACCTTCGAAAGCACATCATGGCGCTTCACAAGCCGCACCTCACGTTCTGGCAGATAGTCAACATGAACATCGGATTTTTCGGGATCCAGTTCAGCTTTGGCCTGCAGCAAAGCAGCATGAGTCCGATCTACAAATACCTTGGCGCGGATGAGGCAAGCTTGCCGTACCTGTGGCTGGCCGGGCCGGTGACGGGGCTGATCGTGCAGCCGATCATCGGCGCCATGAGCGACCGCACGCTCACGCGCTGGGGGCGGCGCACGCCGTACTTTTTGATCGGCGCCATTTTGTGCAGTATCGGGCTGCTGTTCATGCCGTTCAGCTCCACCTTGTGGATGGCCGCCAGCCTGCTGTGGATACTCGACGCGGCCAATAATGTGACGATGGAGCCGTACCGCGCTTTTGTCAGCGACAAGCTGGCTCCGGACCAGCATTCGTTGGGCTTTCTCACGCAAAGCGCCTTTACCGGTCTTGGGCAGACGCTCGCTTACCTGACGCCCTCGCTGCTGGTGCTGTGCGGGATGAGCCAGCACGCGGTCAACGCCAGCAACATACCGCACATTGTGATCGCGGCCTTTATCATCGGCGCGGTGTTCTCGATTACCACCGTGCTGTGGACGCTCAAAACGACGGCCGAGCATCCCTTGTCGGCACGGGAAATTGCCACCATCAAGGCCAAGCCGCCGGGATGGCGCCACACCCTTGGCGACATCGCCAGCGCCGTGCGCGAAATGCCGCCGACGATGCGCCAGCTGGCGCTGGTCAAACTGTTCCAGTGGTACGCCATGTTCTGCTACTGGCAATACATCTCGTTGTCGGTGGCGAGCACCATCTACGGCACCACCGATCCGGCCACCGACGGCTTTCGCGACGCGGGACTGCTCAACGGGCAGATCGGCGCCTTCTATAACTTTGTCGCCTTCATTGCCGCTTTTGCACTGGTGCCGTTCACCCGTCGCTACGGCCCCAAGTACATGCATAGCGTGTGTTTGGCGCTGGCCGGTCTGGGCATGCTCTGGATTCCGCACATCCATAGCAGTGCGCTGCTGTTTGTGCCGATGATCGGCATCGGGCTGGCGTGGGCCAGTATCATGGGCAACCCGTACGTGATGCTGGCCGGGAGCATTCCTGCCGAGCGTACGGGCGTCTACATGGGCATCTTCAATATGTTCATCGTGATCCCGATGATCATCCAGATTTTCACGCTGCCGCTGTACTATCGCAGTCTGCTTGGCGGTCAACCGGGGAACGTTATAATGCTCGCCGGAGTCCTCATGCTGTGCGCGGCGCTGGCCGTCCTGCGCGTGAAGGTCAAAGGGCAAAGTGGTAGCGACGCCGGGGAGCATGCTGATGACAACCGTGGTATTCGGGGAAGCGCTGGTTGACGATTTCGTGACCGAACAAGTGGTCGGCGGCGCGCCTTTCAACGTGGCGCGCCACCTGGCCGCGTTCCTGTCGCCGCAGCTGATGATCACGCGCATCGGCAACGACAGGAACGGCGCGGTGGTGCATGCCCAATTCGAGCGCTTTGCCATGTCGGACGCGGGCTTGCAGATCGATAAAATGGAAGAGACTGGACGCGTCATTGTCGAGCGCGGCACGCGCGGGCACCGCTTCACGATTTTGCCGGGGCAAGCGTACGACTTCATCAATCCGGAACAGGCATTGTCCGCGATCGACATGGTCGAGCCGGCAGCACTGTACTTCGGCACGTTGGCGCAGCGCGGGCCGCGCTCGCGCGACACCTTGCACGCCTTGCTCGATGCCACCGACGCCACCCGCTTTCTCGACCTCAATCTGCGTGCAGGGCAATTCGACGAACGCTGCGTCTTCCACTCGCTGCACGCGGCCGATATTGCCAAGGTCAACGAAGAAGAATTGCAACATCTGTTCGGCTGGTATGTCGATGTGCGGCCCGCGACGAGCGCGACGAGCGCGACGAGCGCGACGCCGATGCCGGCCGGTGAGGTCCGTGCCGCTTGCGCAGCCCTGGTGCAGATGTTTGCGCTGCAAGGGTTGATCGTCACGCTTGGGCACCGCGGCTCCGTGTACTTTGGCGCCGATGGCCATATCGTCGCCAACCGCGACAATCCGGCGCCGCCTTTTGTGATTGACAGCGTCGGGGCGGGCGATGCCTTTGCGGCTATTTTCTTGCTGGGGCGCTCGCGCGGCTGGCCGCTCGAGCGCACGCTGGCGCGCGCCAACGAGTTTGCCGGCGCCATCTGCGCCGTGCCCGGCGCCGTGCCGCGCGACCTGGCGTTCTACGACAAATGGGAAAGCCTCTGGCGCGCTTAGGCAGCACGGCGCTGGCGCCGGATGTATGCACAAAGTTGACTTGCCGGCGCGACGTGGCTTACATTGAACTTTTGCCATTTTCCGGAGGTCTCTCATGTTGCCGTTCCGTGCTGTGCTTGTTTCGCTGTCTTTGCTCTCGTTGCTGTCCATGGCCGGGGGCGCAGCGGCGCGCGACGATGCGGGGGCGGCGGTTGCCGCGCTTGCCGGCAAGTTCCTGGAAGCGCAGCGCAGTTTTGACCTGCCCGCGATCCGCGCACTGACTGCCGAAAATTATGTGGAGGTGTCGCCGGCCGGGGAGCTTGATGACCGCGAGAAAATGCTGGGCTTCTATGCACCTGAAAAAAAGACGCAGGCGCCGCCCCTGACGGTCGACAATGAACTGACGCGGGTCTATGGCGATGTGGGCATTCAAACGGTCAAGCTGACCTACACCATGATGGCTGGCGGCGAGCAGCGCAAGATGACGCTGCGCGCCACGCTCGTGGCGCACCGGCGCGGCGGCGAGTGGAAGATGGTGTCGGCGCAGTACACCGGGGTACGGCCGCCCTAGCCCGAGCAAAAGGGCGTTCCGTAACCGCGAACCATCTTCCAGTCAATGCTCCCAGCCAATGCTCGCAGCCAGTGCTTCTTTCTTACCCGGCAGTTCCCATCTGGCTCTGCAGATAGTTCTGGATTCCGACCTTGACGATCAGGTCAAGCTGGGTTTCCAGCCAGTCGATATGCTCTTCAGTATCTTCCAGAATGAACAAAAGCAAATCGCGCGACACATAATCGGCGGCGATTTCAGCAGCGGCAATGCCTTCCTTTACCGTCACCTGCGCCGCCTGTTCCAGCTTCAGGTCGCATTCCAGCATTTCCTGGGTCGACTCGCCAATCAGCAACTTGTGCAGCGCCTGCAGGTTGGGCAGGCCGTCGAGCGTGAGGATGCGGTCGATAAGCTTGTCGGCGTGCTTCATTTCGCCGATCGACTCTTCATATTCCTTCTTGGCCAGCTTTTCCAGACCCCAGTGACGATACATGCGCGCGTGCAAAAAGTACTGGTTGATCGCGGAGAGTTCATTGGTCAGCTGCGCATTGAGCAGCCGGATGACGTTCTTATCGCCCTTCATGGGTGTTCTTTCTAGAGTGGTGGTAGCGTGTCATTTTACATCGCTTGCGGCGCCATGCTCAATGTTGCGGCTGGCGTGGGCTAATTCAGCTGGACAGCTGGAAGTTAAGCGGAACGATGACATACACGGCAACTGCGTGGCCGTCTTCCATGTGCGGCTTGAACTGCGCGCGCAGCGCGGCCTGGCGGCCCGCTTCGTCAAGCCGCGCCGAACCGGACGACGTCTGCACCACAACCTGGTCGGGCATGCCTTTTTCATTGACCAGGATGCGCAGCATGACGCGGCCCTGCTCGCCCATGCGCTTGGACATTTGCGGGTAGATCGGCTGCGGCGCCTGGATGTACTCAACGCCGCTGGTGATGGTTTTGGGCGTGCCGGAGGCAGCAGCCGGCGGCGCGGACGGCGCTGCGACGGCGGCGACCTGGCCTGGCTCGGCCGGCACCGACGTTTGCTCGACCGTGACGCTATGTGGCTGCGTTGCGATCTGCAGCACCGGCGCCGGCACCGTGGGCAGTACCACGGGCGGGAGCGGCTGCACCACCGGCACCAACGGCACCAACGGCACCAGCGGCACCAACGGCACCAGCGGCACCAGCGTCGGTGCGGCCGGCGGCGGCGCTTCAGGCACCTGGGCGACAAAGCTGACCAGCACCGCCTGCGGCAGCGCAGCGTCGACCATGCGGCTCATCATCCCGCTGTAAGCGAAATAGAACAGCACCGCATGCACCGCCACTACCATGGTCACCGGGCCGCATTGGGCGCGCAGCTTGTCCATGGCGCTACGGGCTTGGCCCAGGTCCGGCGCGCAGGAGTAAGCGAGCGTGTTCATGATGCTCAGGCCGCCTGGACCGAGCGGAACGACAGTTCGGTGACCTGGATTTTGCGCTCCAGGTGGGCATTGAGCACTTCCTTCGCGCAGCTGGCGCACTTGCCGCAGCAGGTAGCCACGCCCAGATCGCGGCGCAGTTCTGCCATGGACGAGAGGCCAAGATCGACTGCCTGGCGGATTTCCCTGTCGGAGATGTTATTGCAGACACAAACAATCATTGATACACCTTCCAGGTAAATTTGTGTGAAGTCAGCATTTTGCCGACCGCTCGTTCTATAATGAGAATCATTATCACTTAGATTCATATTTTGTCGGAACTCGACGACGATTGCAAGCGATTTAAGCAAAACCTGAATACAAATAGTTCGCATTTGCGTTTATGATGCTAATATCCAACACGAAACATCTCTTCCCATCTCGTCCCATTTCTTCCATTAGTGACTGAAGCCGATCATGACCTTAGCTCCGACCCTCACAACGCTTGACGCCTTACCGGTAGGCCAGAGCGGCATCGTGATCCACCTCGCGCCCGGCGACCAGGCCGATGCCGGCGTGGACGTTTCGCGCCGCCTGATGGAACTCGGCTTTGTCCCGGGCGAGAGCATCCGCATGCTCAGGCGCGGCATGCCGGGCGGCGATCCGCTGGCCGTGCGGGTGGGCGAGTCGACCTTCGCGTTGCGTCGTTTCGAGGCGGCCTTGATCTCGATCCGGCCGGAATAAGCCGATGAGCACCAAGCCCACGAGCCTCAAGCCCACGAGCCTCAAGCCCACGAGCCTCAAGCCCACGAGCCTCAAGCCCACGAGCGTCGCAACGCCGGGCCAGGGTGCCGCGCGCACGCCGCTGATCGCCTTGCTGGGCAACCCCAATTGCGGCAAGACGGCCCTGTTCAACCGTCTCACGGGCGCGCGCCAGAAGGTCGCCAATTACGCCGGCGTGACCATCGAGCGCAAGGAAGGCAGCTTCACCTCGCCCGCCGGGCATCCCTATAAAGTACTGGACCTGCCGGGCGCCTACAGCCTGGCGGCCACCACGCCCGACGAAGCGATCACGCGCGACGTGGTGGCCGGCCTGCGCGAAGACGAAGAGGCGCCCGACACAATCGTGTGCGTGGTCAGCGCCGTCAACCTGCGCCTGAACCTGCGCCTGGTCCTCGAAATCAAGCGCCTTGGCCTGCCGATGGTGCTGGCGCTGAACATGGTTGACGTGGCCCGCAAGCGCGGCATCGAGATCGACAGCGCGCAGATGGCGCGCGAACTTGGCATGCCCGTCATCGAGACGGTGGCGGTGGAAAGCGGCGGCGAAGTGGCCCTGCTCGAAGCGCTCGACCGCATGCCGCGCCATCAAACCTTCAAGTCGCTGCCGCTGTCGGTGATCGACGCGGTATCGGTCGAAGACACCCAGCGCGAAGTGCGCCGCATCCTGGCGCTGTGCATCAGCTACGCCAACGACACCGGCAACCTGACCGAAAAAATCGACGAAGTCGTGCTCCACCCGTTGGTCGGGCCGCTGCTGCTGGCGGCGATCATGTTCCTGGTGTTCCAGGCCGTGTTCAGCTGGGCCGCAGTGCCCATGGAACTGATCACCGGCGCCGTCGAAGCGGCGGGCGCCTGGGTCACCTCGCACATGGGCGCCGGCTTGCTGCGTTCGCTGCTGGTCGAAGGCATCTTCGGCGGCGTGGGCAGCGTGCTGGTGTTCCTGCCCCAGATCCTGATCCTGTTCTTCTTTATCCTGGCGCTGGAAGACTGCGGCTACCTGCCGCGCGCGGCCTTCCTGCTCGACCGCCTGATGGGCGGGGTGGGCCTGTCCGGGCGCGCCTTTATTCCGCTGCTGTCCAGCTTTGCCTGCGCCATCCCCGGCATCATGGCCGCGCGCACCATCCAGAATCCGCGCGACCGCCTGGTGACGATCATGATCGCGCCCCTGATGACCTGTTCGGCGCGCCTGCCGGTGTATGCGCTGATCATCGCCGCCTTCATTCCCAACCGCGAGGTGTGGGGCTTGATGAATCTGCAGGGGCTGGTGCTGTTCGTGCTCTATTTTGCCGGGATCGCCTCGGCCATGGCGGTAGCGTGGGTGATGAAGCGTTCAATGTCGGCCAGCCGCAACCAGCCGCTGATGCTCGAGCTGCCAAGCTATCACTGGCCGCACCTGGGCAACCTGGCTATCGGCCTGTGGGAGCGGGCCAAAATTTTCCTGTCGCGCGTGGGCACCATCATCCTGACGCTGATGGTGCTGCTGTGGTTCCTGTCGAGTTTTCCGGGCGCGCCGGAAGGCGCCACCCATCCGCCGATCTATTACAGCATCGCCGGCCTGCTGGGCCGCGCGCTGGAAGTGGTGTTTGCGCCCATCGGCTTTGGCTGGCAGATCTGCATTGCGCTGGTGCCGGGCATGGCGGCGCGCGAAGTGGCGGTCGGTGCGCTGGGGACGGTGTATGCGCTGTCGCAAACGGGCGACGAGCTGGCCACGTCGCTCACGCCGATCATTGCCGCTTCGTGGAGTTTGCCGACCGCGCTGTCGCTGCTGGCCTGGTATGTGTTTGCACCGCAGTGCCTGTCCACGCTGTCGGTGGTCAAGCGCGAGACCAACGGCTGGCGCTATCCGCTGCTGATGGCCGGGTATATGTTCGCGCTGGCGTATGTGGCGTCGTTCCTGACGTACCGCATTTCGCTGGCCCTGATCGGAGTCTGAAATGATTGAAAATCTGATTGTTGCATTGATTGTGCTTGCGGCCGGATGGTCGGCGTGGGCCAGGTATCGGCCCGGGAAAAAGGCAGGCTGCGGCAGCGGCAGCGGCAGCGGCTCGGGCAGCGGGTGCGACACGTGCAATGCGTGCAGTGAGCCCAGTACGCCGGTGGAGCTGCCCAAGCAGCGGGTGATCAGGATTCACGTGCAGTCGTAGTGCCGCTCAGTAAGCGCAGCTTTTCAATCAGCCGCTGTGCATCGAACAGCGCCCTGACCTTGACGTCATTGTCAAAATAGCAGAACACATCGCGGCTCGCTTTCTTCGGCCCGGCCTTGCCCGATATTAGGCGCGCATCGTCCGGCTGCGCACCGGCGCTCCACGCGCCGCTCCGCTCCGCCCACCTGTCCAGCGCTTCGTCGGAGTACCCGCTGGCATACAGCTCCTTGTCGCCATGCAGACGCAGGTACATGAAGTCGGCGCACACGTCTTCGTAATACGGCCAGCTGCGCGCCGTGTCGGCCACCACCAGCGCCACCTTGTACTTGCGCAGTAGCGCAATGAAGGCCTCGTCGATAAAGCTGTCGTGCCGGATCTCCACGGCGTGGCGCAGCTTGCGCTTTTTGTCCACGTCCAGCGCCACCTTGCCCTCCATGCGCGCCTCGTACTGGCGGGCGCGCGCCAGGCCTTCATCGGTGTCGTGCGGCAGCAGGCTCAAAAAACGCTCCATCCGATCCGGCTCGAACTTGAAGTTGGGTGGGAACTGCCACAGGAAAGGCCCGAGCTTTTCGCGCAAGTTAAAAGCGCCGGACGCCAGCACGTTGGCGAGCGGACCGTCAATGTCGTTGAGCCGCCTGACATGGGTAATGAAACGATTGCCCTTGACGCTGAAGACAAACCCCTTCGGCGTCGCCTGGTACCACTGCGCGTAGCTTTCCGGCTTTTGCAGTGCGTAAAACGAGCCGTTCAGTTCAATCGACGAGAGCGCGCGCGAGGCGAACGCAAGTTCGTCATCCTGCCTCAGATCGTCAGGATAAAAAACACCACGCCACGGTTCGTAGCGCCAGCCGGAAATGCCGATGTGGATTGTGCCCATGCAGCGACGATACGGCCGACCGTGGCGACGCTCTGTTCGGTATCCAACGCTGGCGCCTTGATTCAGCTCAGATCACTTCACCTCAATTGACTTCACGACCGGCAGCTCAATCGCGCTTTCCATGTCCGGCGCATGATAGATTTTCTGGGTCGCCTTGCGGTAGTCCCCCGCCTTGGCAAAGAAAATATTCGGCACGTAGGTCTGCGGGTTGCGGTCGTACAGCGGGAACCAGCTCGATTGAATCTGCACCATGACGCGGTGGCCCGGCAAAAACACGTGATCGGCATTCGGCAGTGCGAACCGGTAGCGCTCCACGCTGTCCGCTGGAATCGCGCTTGGTCGGCTCAAGTCATGCCGGTAGCGCCCGCGGAAAATATCCATGGCGATGCCAAGCTGGTAGCCGCCCATTTCAGGCTGCGACGCCATCTCGTCCGGATACACGTCGATCAGTTTGACGACCCAGTCGGCATCGCTGCCACTGGTGGACGCATACAGGTTGACCATCGGCTGGCCGGAAATTTGCAGCGGCGCCGTCAAGGGCTCGGTGACATAGGTCAGCACATCGGGGCGGTCCGAGTAGCCGCGCTGGTCGCTCACCAGCCACGGTTTCCAGACATTGCCTTCATGCGCGCGCACCGGGCGCGGCACGAACGGCACCGGCTTGGCCGGGTCGGATACGTATTCCTCGAAGGCGGCCCCGGCGAGCGGCTTGTCGAAACCAAGCTTGAAGCCTTCCTTCAGGTAGATCGGCTGCAGCGACTGCGCCAGCGGCCACTTGTCCAGGCGCTGCCATTTGTCCGCCCCCGTGCGGTACGACCAGACCGGCGGCGTGGCAGCCTGGGGCGCATCGTCGCGCAAGTGCTGGTTGAAAAATGGCAGCATCACTTCGCTGCGAAATTGCGCTGCCGTGTCGCCGTTAAAGCGCAGCGGACCCAGGCTGGAGCCGTTGTAATTGACGCCGCTGTGGCGCCACGGGCCCACCACCAGGTGGTTCATATTGTTTTGGGTGTCGCGCTTTTCGGTCGCGGCGTACGCGGCGTAGGGGCCGTAAATGTCTTCCTGGTCCCAGCGCCCCACCACGTGCATGGTCGGCACCTTGAGCGCTCGCGCGCCCAGGATGCGGTCGAGCGCCTGCTCTTGCCAGTAGCTGTCGTAAGCCGGATGCTCGAAAATCTTTTTGGTGTAGGTGAGCTGGTCGACCCCGAACAACTTGGCGTAGTCGGCGGTCGAACCGGCACGCAGCGCGAAATCGTAGTCGTCGTACACGCCGGTTGCCAGCGCCGGGCCGGGACCGCGCGCACCGGTCTGGCCCGCGAAGTAGCTCAGGTTGGGCAGGCGGAAGGCGCCGTTGTGGAACCAGTCGTCGCCGCGCCAGCCGTCCACCATCGCGCTCATCGGGACGGCGGCCTTGAGCGCCGGGTGCGGGTCGGCCAGCGCCATCAGCACCGTAAAGCCTTCGTAGGAAGAGCCCACCATGCCGACCCTGCCATTGCTTTCCGGCGTATGCTTGACCAGGTACTCGATGGTGTCCCAGGCGTCGGTGGCGTGATCGACCTTGCTGTCATTGAGCTTGCCGCGCAAAGGACGCGTCATGACGTAGTCGCCTTGCGAGCCATGCTTGCCGCGCACGTCCTGAAACACGCGGATGTAACCATTGGCGACAAAGCCGTCGTCGCCCTCGGGCAGGATGGACGCCATGCGCGGGCTGACGCTGCGCTGCGCGCGGGTGGCGGCGTTGTAGGGTGTGCGGGTGAGCATGATGGGCGCGCGCTGCGCGCCTTTGGGCAGCACGATCACCGTGTACAGCTTGACGCCGTCGCGCATCGGAATCATCACCACGCGTTTTTCGTAGTCCGCGCCCGGCATCACCGCTTCGAACTTGGCAGCGCCGATATCCGGGGCCATCGCGGCGGTTTGGCCGCAAGCCGGGGTGTGCAAGGCTGCAAGCAGCACGGAGAGTGCGGAAAAAAGCGGAAAGGTGGTACGCGACATTGGTTTCTCCACGGTGTTGTCGGTGCAGGTTAAGGTTACCCGAGCAGGGTGCGCGGCGCGCAATTTCAAAGCTGATGAAACGACTCGGCCTGCGCCACCGGCCAGTACAGGCCATACACCGGGGGCAGCCGATCGAGCTGGCCAGGATCGAGCAATTCGCCCGGCTCCAGGTACGGCAGCAGCGCCGACGCCAGCTTCACCTGGTTGGGCGAGACGCGCCGCACGATGTGATGGGGTTTAAGTTCGGACGGATGCGACAGCCCCGCCGCCGCAATCAAGTCACCCAGCGCCTTGACGGTATTTTTATGAAAATGCGCCACGCGCGTGGTTTTGTCGGGCACGTCGAGGGCCTTTTGGCGCAGCTCGTCCTGGGTGGCCACGCCGGTCGGGCAGCGGTCGGTGTGACAGGTCTGCGACTGGATGCAGCCCAGCGCAAACATGAAGCCGCGCGCGCTGTTGCACCAGTCCGCGCCCAGCGCGATGGTGCGCGCCACGTCGAACGCGGTGATGATTTTCCCGGATGCGCCGATCTTGATTTTTTCGCGCAGGTTGGCGCCCACCAGCGTGTTATGCACCAACAGCAGTGCCTCCTGCAGCGGCGCGCCCACGTGGTCCGAAAACTCCACGGGCGCCGCGCCCGTGCCGCCTTCGCCGCCGTCGACGACGATAAAGTCGGGCGTGATCCCGGTTAGCAGCATCGCCTTGACGATCCCGAAAAATTCCCAAGGATGGCCGATCGCCAGCTTGAAGCCGGTCGGCTTGCCGCCCGAGAGCGTGCGTAGGCGTTCGATGAAGTGCATCATCTCGATCGGGGTCGAAAACGCCGAATGGGACGACGGCGACAGGCAGTCCCGGCCCACCGGCACCCCGCGTGCCGAGGCGATCTCGATCGTCACCTTGGCCGCCGGCAGGATCCCGCCCTGGCCGGGCTTGGCGCCCTGCGACATTTTCAGTTCGATCATCTTGACTTGAGCCAGGGCCGCGTTGGCGACGAATTTCTCTTCCGAGAACGTGCCTTCGGCCGTGCGGCAGCCGAAGTAACCCGAGCCGATTTCCCATACCAGGTCGCCGCCGTTTTCGCGGTGATAGCGGCTGATGCTGCCTTCGCCGGTGTCGTGCATGAAGCCGCCCAGCTTGGCCCCGCCGTTCAGCGCCAAGATGGCGTTGGCCGACAGCGAGCCGAAACTCATGGCCGATATATTGAAGACGCTGGCGCGGTAGGGTTGGGCGCGCGGGCAATCGGGGTGGTTGCCGATCTCGATGCGGAAATTGGTGTCGGTGATTTTGACTGGCGCAATCGAGTGGTTGATCCACTCGTAGCCGGTTTCGTAGACATTGAGCTGGGTGCCGAAGGGGCGCTTGTCGGTCTCCTGCTTGGCGCGCTGGTAGACGATGCTGCGCTGGTTGCGCGAAAAGGGCGCGGCCTGCATGTCGTCTTCGAGGAAGTACTGGCGGATCTCGGGGCGGATCGATTCAAAGAAAAAGCGGAAGTGCGCCAGCAGCGGGTAGTTGCGCCGCAGCGCATGCCGGGTTTGCAGCAGGTCGCCGATGCCCACCGCGGTCAGCGCGCCGCTGATGGCCACCAGCCACCAGCCGGGGCCCTCGTGGTTGTAGGCCTGATAGGCCGACAGCGGAAAGACCACGGCCGACACGATCAGCGGCAGGTAGCGGGGGGCGTATAGTCTCAAGTTCACTCCGTGGCGAATCGCCTTCAACAATGCTAAGCTAACGCCGATTCCTTACCGGCGAAAGAACCCAATGATCATTGTCCACCATTTGAATAATTCCCGTTCCCAGCGCATCTTGTGGCTGCTTGAAGAACTGGGCCTGGACTACGAGATCAAGAAATACCAGCGCGACCCCAAGACCATGCTGGCGCCGCCCGAGCTGCGCGCCATTCATCCGCTGGGCAAATCGCCCGTCATCACCGACGGCGACACCATGGTAGCCGAGTCGGGCGCGATTATCGAGTACTTGATTGAGCGCTACGGCAAGGGCCAGTTCATTCCCGCCGCCGGCACCGCAGACAAGCTGCGCTACACCTACTTCATGCATTATGCCGAAGGCTCGGCCATGACGCCGCTGCTGATGAAGCTGGTGTTCGACAAGGTCGAGACCAGTCCCATGCCGTTCTTCGCCAAGCCGATCGCCAGGGGCATCGCGCAAAAGGTCAAGAAAAGCTACATCATGCCGCAGATCGTGCAGCACTTGCAGTATCTTGAGTCAGAGCTGGCCACGCGCACCTGGTTCGCCGGCGAACAATTTTCCGGCGCCGACATCCAGGTCAGCTTCGTGCTTGAAGCGGCGTCCGCGCGCGGCGGCCTGGGCGACAGATATCCCAAGCTGTTTGATTTTCTCAAGCGTATCCACGCGCGCCCGGCGTACCAGCGCGGCCTTGAACGCGGCGGCCCGTATGCGCTGATCAAGTAAGCGCGGCATGGGCAAACTGCTTGCAATCGATGGCCTCAATATTGTCCGGCGCGTCTACGAGGCCAGTCCCGAGGACGACTCGCCCGACAAGGCCGAGACGGCGCTGCGCAACGCGTTCTCGTCGTTTCGCAAGCTGCTGGCCACCCATGCGCCGACCCACGTGCTGCCCGCGTTCGACTATGGCGGCCCGACCTGGCGCCATGCGCTGTATCCGCGCTACCGCGAACAGCGCGCGCCCATGCCGTCGCACCTGCGCGACGCGCTGCCCGCCTTCTACGGCAAACTCGCCGCCGAAGGACTGCACGTACTCAGTATCCCGGAAGTCGAGGCCGACGACGTCATCGGCACGGCCGTGCTGCGCTGGCTGGCCGAAGGGCGCGGCGCGGCGATCGTCGCGAGCACCGACAAGGATTTGCACGGACTGGTCGCCAACGGCGCCCTGGTGTGGGATCATTTCAAGGGCGAGTGGCATGACGACGCCTGGGTGCGCGCCAAATTCGGCGTGGCGCCCGAGCTGCTGGTCGACCTGCTGGCGCTGATGGGCGACGTGACCGACGGCGTGCCGGGCGTCTCCAAGGTCGGCATGAAGACCGCCGCCAAGCTGCTCAACGCCTATGGCAATCTCGATGCGGTGATGGCCGGTGCCGGCATCCTCAAGACGCCGGTCGGCGAGCGCCTGCGCGCCGAGCGCGACGTGCTGTACCTGTCGCGCCAGTTGGTGCAACTCAAGTGCGACGTCAAGCTCGGCGTCACCTGGAATATGCTCGCTTACGAGACGTTTTAGCGTGAAGGATAGCGCCATGCTAAAGGCAGTGATCGTCGACCCCAGTGCGCTTTCACGCGGCCTGCTGAACACCGTGCTGACCGAAGGCGGCTACAGCGTGGCGGGCATCACGCACACGGCGGCGCTGGGCTACCTGATGGTGCAGAAGTACCGACCGCATGTGTTTTGTATCGCCCTCGAGCAGGTCGATGACGGCGCCGATGTCGTCGAACAGATCCGCGCCAATCATCCCAAAACGCTGGTCTTCATGATGTCCGGCGCGCTCGACGCGCCCACGCTGCAAAAGGCCCTGGCGCGCGGCGTGTCCGGCTTTATCGTCAAGCCGTTCAACGCCGACAAGGTGCTGCGCACCATTTGCGCCACCGTGATCGCCATGATCAAGCAGCAGCAGAGCGCGCAGACTTAGCAGCCTGCGTTGTGCAGCCGGCGGATCCGCAGCAGCAGGCGCACGGCCGAATACAGGAAAAATGCGACGAAGCCGACGAGCCAGACAAGGTCGCGCGGTTGGAGCGTCGAATTTCCGGTCCCCAGCATCATCACCGAGGGCATGCTCAGCATCACGAATACGGCCAGCAGCAGGCGAAATCTTGCGATTTTCGATTCGTTATCGGTGAAAATCTCCGGCGCCTGCCCCGCAACGACCCGCTTGCGCCAGTAATGCCAACCGGCCGCCGTCGCCGCACATTCCCAGCCCGCGTCTTCGATTAGGCGGTTGTAGTCCGAATGGCGCCCTTTGCTGCTGTAGTCGACCCGGTAGACGACGTCGGACGGCTCGCCTTTCACGAACGTCCAGCGGATCATGGCAACCCCTGTCAGGTGCAGGCCGTTGCGGGCCATCTCGCGCAGCCATTGTTCTTGTTCGAGGTCCTGGTCGGCCCAAAACCATTTGTATTTGGTGACGGTGATTTCGCTCACGTTGCGTTTCCCTTCGAAAGATAGTTAAGTGCCGCCTGACCATTGCGCACCATGATGGCAAGGCGCCGCACGTGTTCAGCCAGTACCAGCCTTCCCTTGGCGGTCAGCGCGTAAGTCTTGCGGCGCTCTTCCTCGCTGATTTTTTCGATCAGGCCCTGTTTTTCCAGCGTCGTGAAGGCGCCGTACAAAGTGCCCGGTCCGATGACGACGTTGCCCTCGCTGATGGTCTCGACTTTCTGCATGACGGCGTAGCCGTGCAGCGGCTCGTCGAGCGCGAGCATCACGTAAAACGTGGCCTCGGACAGCGGCAGGAATTTTGAATAGTTGATGTCCAACCCTGGCTCCTTTTGCATCGTTAGTCGGTATATCGACAGTCGCTATAGTAGGGCGAATTGATGGTCGCGTCAACCGAAACGTAGGGCGCAACAGCGACAGCGCATTGCGCCCTACATTTCTCTTATGCTTTGGAGCTGTCGATGATGCCGCCGCCCAGGCATACGTCGCCGTCATACAGCACGGCCGACTGCCCGGGCGTGACTGCCCATTGCGGATCGGTGAAGTCGAGCGCAAAGGCGCTCATGGAGCTCGGGTCCACGCGGCAGGCCACGTCAGCCTGCCGGTAGCGCGTCTTGGCGGCCAGCTCGCGCGCCTCGGGCGGCGCGCCCGCCACCCAGCTCGCCTGCGCCGCCACCAGGGTGCTTGACAGCAGCCACGGATGGTCATGCCCCTGCACGATGTACAGCGTATTGTTCTCAATATCCTTGCGCGCCACGTACCAGGCGTCGCTGCTGCCGTCGTCGTTCCTGTACTTCTTCATGCCGCCCACGCCGATGCCCTTGCGCTGGCCCAGCGTGTAGAACGACAGGCCCACGTGCTCGCCCACCACGGTGCCGTCGTCGGTCTTCATCGGCCCCGGCTTGTACGACAGGTAGCGGTTCAAAAAGTCGCGGAACGGCCGCTCGCCGATGAAGCAGATCCCGGTCGAATCCTTTTTGGCGGCATTGGGCAGCGCCAGTTTTTCGGCAATCCGGCGCACGTCGGTCTTGGGAATTTCGCCCAGCGGGAACAGCGTCTTGGACAACTGCGCCTGGTTCAGCCGGTGCAAAAAATAGCTCTGGTCCTTGGTATGGTCGAAGGCCTTGAGCAGCTCGAATTTGCCGGCCGCCTCATTCTTGCGCACGCGCGCGTAGTGGCCGGTGGCGATCAGGTCGGCGCCAAGGTGCATCGCATGGTCCAGAAAAGACTTGAACTTGATCTCGGCATTGCACAGCACATCCGGGTTCGGCGTGCGCCCGGCCTGGTACTCGCGCAAAAATTCGGCGAACACCCGGTCTTTGTATTCGGACGCGAAGTTGACCGCTTCAATATCCACGCCCACCACGTCGGCCACGCTGGCCGCATCGATCCAGTCCTGGCGCGACGAGCAGAATTCGGAGTCGTCGTCGTCTTCCCAGTTCTTCATGAACAGGCCGATCACTTCGTATCCCTGTTCCTTGAGCATCCACGCCGCGACCGAGGAGTCGACTCCGCCCGACATGCCGATCACGACTCGCTGCTTACTCATAATTCGTCATTACGTGACATCCGTTTTCAATGTGAGCCCACCCTCGAACACCGACGAGTGGGTATGCAGCAGCTCCAAAGGCGCGCGCTTGCCGGCCAGGTAATCGTCCACGCATTGCAGCACGATCGGGCTGCGGTGGCGTTCGGGGCAGGCGGCCAGTTCCTCGCGCGTCATCCACAGCGTGCGCAAGATGCCGTGATCGAGCGGCTGGTCGTACTGTCTGCCCGGCGTGCCGCAAAAGGTGAAGCGCAGGTACGTCACGTCGGTGCCGCGCCGCTTGGAACTGTAGCGCGACATGTACATGCCCACCAGCGCGGTCGGGGTGAAGTCATGCGCCGTTTCTTCCATCACTTCGCGCACCACCGCCTGCTCGAGCGTTTCGAGCGGATCGAGGTGGCCGGCCGGCTGGTTGAGCCGGATGCCTTCGCTGGTTTCTTCTTCCACCAGCAGGTAGCGGCCATCGCGTTCGATGATGGCGGCAACGGTTACGGACGGCTTCCAGATGTGCGGCATGCGACTCCTCGAAAAAGTGCCGCCATTTTACCTTGGTGTTGCGGGCCATGCCGATGTGCCGGAAAGCCACATTGATCTGATACAAAGAAACTGCGAATAACGCTAGGTTTGTAGCATAACCGGTTTGAAAATCGAGGATTGAGTCTAGAAAAAAAGAACGATAGTTCTATTTTGAGGTTTCCGTGTAAGATTCCAGCCAGTTTAATAATTTAGGAGGCGTCATGAGAATAGGCATACCGGCCGAAACGCGGCCGGGTGAAACCCGTGTTGCAGCAACGCCTGAAACAGTCAAGAAGCTCGCAGCCAAGCATCAAGTGGTAGTGCAGTCGGGCGCGGGCATTAATGCCTCCGTGATCGATGCAGCGTACGCCGCCGCCGGCGCCACCGTCGGCACCGCCGCCGACGCTTTCGGCTGCGACGTCGTGCTCAAGGTACGCGCGCCGAGCGCCGACGAACGCGCACTGATGAAGCAGGGCGCAGTCCTGATCGGCATGCTCAATCCTTTCGACCTTGAAAACATCGCCGCCATGGCCGCATCCGGCCTGCAGGCGTTTTCCCTCGAAGCGGTGCCGCGTATCACGCGCGCGCAGTCGATGGATGTACTGTCGTCGCAGGCCAACATCGCCGGCTACAAGGCCGTCATGGTGGCCGCCAATACTTACCAGCGCTTCATGCCGATGCTGATGACGGCCGCCGGCACGGTGAAAGCGGCGCGCGTGCTGATCATGGGCGTGGGCGTGGCCGGCTTGCAGGCGATCGCCACGGCCAAGCGCTTGGGCGCCGTCATCGAAGCGTCCGACGTGCGACCGCCCGTCAAGGAGCAGGTCGAGTCGCTCGGCGCCAAGTTCATCGACGTGCCGTACCTGACGGACGAAGAAAAGGAAATCGCCAAGGGTTCGGGCGGCTACGCCAAGTCGATGCCGCCGGACTGGATGCGGCGCCAGGCCGAACTGGTGCACGAACGCGCCAAGCTGGCCGACATCATCATCACCACCGCGCTCATTCCCGGCCGCGCCGCGCCGATTCTCATTTCCGAGGAAACCGTCAAGGCCATGAAGCCCGGCTCGGTGATCGTCGACCTGGCTGTGTCGCAGGGCGGCAACTGCCCGCTGTCGGAATTGAACAAGACCGTCATCAAGCACGGCGTGCACATTGTGGGCGAGCCTGACCTGGCCACGCTGGTGGCGGCTGACGCGTCGGCGCTGTATGCGCGCAACGTGCTCGATTTTCTCAAGCTGATCATCGACAAGGACGAGAACCTGGTGATCGACCGCGAGGACGAAATCCTCAAGCCGACCCTGGTCTGCGCCGGCGGCGAAGTGCTGCGCAAGTAGCGCCTGCAGATCGCGCGAACCGAATACCAACTTTAGGAAAGATGTAGACGATGTCCATGCAACGAGTAATGCTGCGCTCCAAACTCCACCGCGTCACCGTCACCCAGGCCGACCTGCACTATGAAGGCTCGTGCGGGATCGATGTGGATCTGCTGGAAGCGGCCGATATCTGGGTGAACGAAAAAATCGAACTGTACAACATCAACAATGGTGAACGGTTTGCGACCTATGCAATCGAAGGCCTGCGTGGCAGCGGCTGCATCTCGCTCAATGGCGCGGCGGCCCGCAAGGCCCAGCTGGGCGACCTGCTGATCATCTGCACCTACGCGCCGATGAGCGAAGAGGCGGCGCGGGAGCACACCCCCAAGCTGGTCTTCGTCGACGCGAACAATAAAATCACTTCAACGAAGAAGTAATTCTTCGCCCAAAAAAATTGAAAAGAGGGAGGCAACATGGAATTTGAAGTCAGCCACACCATCATCAACCTGATCATCTTCGTGCTGGCAATTTACGTCGGCTACCACGTCGTATGGACCGTGACGCCGGCACTGCATACGCCGCTGATGGCGGTCACCAATGCGATTTCGGCGATCATCATCGTCGGCGCCATGCTCGCCGCGGGCCTCACCACGACCCTGGTCGGCCAGGTCAGCGGCACGCTGGCCGTGGCACTGGCGGCCGTCAACGTGTTTGGCGGCTTCCTGGTCACGCAGCGCATGCTCGAAATGTTCAAGAAGAAGGCGCCCAAGGCTGCCGCTCCAAAGACGGGAGAGCACGCATGAGTTACATCACTATGAACATGGTCACCATGTTCTACCTGATCGCGTCGGTGTGCTTCATCCAGGCGCTCAAGGGCTTGTCCTCGCCCGCCACGGCGCGCAAGGGCAATGCCTTTGGCATGATCGGCATGGCCATTGCGGCCGTGACGACGCTGCTGATGATCCTCAAGATCAAGGGCCTGCAAACGGACGGCAGCAATTCGCTCGGCTACGGCCTGGTGCTGATCGGCGTTGTGGTCGGTGGCGCCATCGGCACCTTTGCCGCCAAGACGGTCGAGATGACCAAGATGCCGGAACTGGTCGCGGCGATGCACTCGCTGATCGGCCTGGCGGCAGTGTGCATCGCGGTCGCCGCGGTGTCGGAGCCGTCCGCTTTCCACATCGCCGAAGCGGGCATGAAGCTGCCTTTCGGGAACCGTCTTGAACTGTTCATCGGTACCTTTGTCGGCGCCGTTACCTTTTCAGGTTCGGTCATCGCGTTCGGCAAGCTGTCGGGCAAATACAAATTCCGCCTGTTCCAGGGCGCGCCGGTCAGCTTCCCCGGCCAGCACCTGGTCAACCTGGTCATCGCCGTGGCGCTGGTTGCTCTGGGCCTGGTGTTCTGTTTTTCCGATGCCGTTGAACCGGCATGGACGCCGTTCATCATCATGACGGTGCTGGCCTTTATCCTGGGCGTGCTGATCATCATCCCGATCGGCGGCGCCGACATGCCGGTGGTGGTGTCGATGCTCAACAGCTATTCGGGCTGGGCGGCGGCCGGCATTGGTTTTTCGCTGAATAATTCGATGCTGATCATCGCCGGTTCCCTGGTCGGTTCGTCCGGCGCCATCCTGTCGTACATCATGTGCAAGGCGATGAACCGTTCGTTCTTCAACGTGATTCTGGGCGGCTTTGGCGGCGATGCGGCGGCGACGGCGACGGCCGGTTCTGCCGAGCAGCGTCCGGTGAAGGCAGGTTCAGCGGAAGACGCGGCCTTCATCATGAGCAATGCGGAAACCGTCATCATCGTTCCCGGCTACGGCCTGGCCGTGGCGCGTGCCCAGCACTCGCTCAAGGAACTGGTCGAGAAGCTGACCCACAAGGGCGTGATCGTCAAGTATGCGATCCACCCGGTGGCAGGGCGCATGCCCGGCCACATGAACGTGTTGCTGGCCGAAGCCGAAGTGCCGTACGACCAGGTGTTCGAGATGGAAGACATCAATGGCGAATTCGGCCAGACCGACGTGGTGCTGGTGCTGGGCGCGAACGACGTCGTCAATCCGGCGGCCAAGGATCCGAAGTCGGCCATTGCCGGCATGCCGATCCTGGAGGCGTACAAGGCCAAGAGCATCATCGTCAACAAGCGCTCGATGGCGTCCGGTTACGCGGGTCTGGATAATGATTTGTTTTACCAGGCCAATACCATGATGGTGTTTGGCGACGCGAAGAAAGTGATTGAATCGATGGTCAAGGCTGTCGACTAAGTCCGGTTCATTGTCGCCAACAACGCACGGCTTGCCCGTGCGTTTTTTTATGCTGCGGCCTGCAAGCTGCCTGTGGAAAAAGCGCGGGGCTTTTCCGACCGCCGGCCAAAGCCTGCTCCTGTGGAGCTTTTGCGACACGATCAAACGCGAAGGGGGATTTATGTTTTTGCTCATATTGACCTTTCCTTAAAATTCGCCTACTGTGTTCCCCGGGGCGGATCCTTCAAGCCGGTTGGTCTTTGCCTCGTGTAAAGACTGCCTCTACGGGGTTACCCCGTGGGAAATTCAGTGTTCAGCACTTCCACCGCATGAGCGGCAGTGCGCTTGCGCGTACGTTTGCTCACGCATCACGAGACTCGTTGAAGGCTCTGCGCCCCCTTGCCGCTCATGAACCTTGACCAACACGCTGCGCTGGCGCTTGCCGACACCATGCTGGCCACAGACGCCAGCCTGGTTAGCCTGGTTGCGTGCGTCGCGCACGTCTTCGATGCCGCGCTGCCTTGGGCCCCAGGGGTGTGCGCGGCGCTCCTGGCGCGCACTAGCGACAATTTCCACTACTTCAGCCGCCATGAGCTGGCCGCCATTCTCCTCGAACTTGTCGGCAGGGGCGGCCACGCCACGCCCGACGACGTCCCGGCCGCTCCCTGGATCGCACTGCCCGCAGTGCGGCGCTACTGCATCGCGCCCCCGCTGCGACCGCCCGCACCTGCATGGCTGGCAGCACTCGGCTTGCCCGGCTTGCCGACAATTGGCGAACTGGCCGCGTGGCTTGGTGAACCCGTCGGCGCCGTCGACTGGTTTGCCGACCAATGGCGTCCCGGGTCCGACGCATCTTCGCCGCTACAGCACTACCACTATCGCTGGCTGCCAAAGCGCAGTTGCGGCTGGCGCCTGATCGAGATACCCAAGTCGCGCCTGCGCCTGATCCAGCAAGAGATCTTGCGCCAGATCCTCGACCTGGTGCCGCCGCACGCGGCCGCGCACGGCTTTCGGCGCGGTCGCTCCAGCGTCACGCACGCGGCGCTGCATGCGGGCCGGCGCGTCGTCATTCGCATGGACCTCAAGGATTTTTTTCCGAGCATCCAGGTGTCCCGCATCCATGCGCTATTTGAAAAACTCGGTTACCCGCCAGGCGTCGCCGCAACGCTGGCGCGCATCTGCGTCAACCGCACACCGGCGGGCGCCTTCAGTGACCGGCACACCGGCGGCTCGCTGCCGTGGGCCGAACGCCAGGCCCTGAAAACGCCACACTTGCCGCAAGGTTCCCCAAGCTCCCCGGCGCTGGCCAACCTGTGCGCCTACCGCCTCGACATCCGCCTCGAAGCCTTGGCGGGCGCGCTCGGCGCGACCTACAGCCGGTATGCCGACGATCTGGTGTTTTCCGGCGGGCCCGACCTCGAACGCGCCGCCGAGCGCTTCCATGTGCAAGTGGCGGCCATCGCCATCGAAGAAGGCTTCCGGGTCAATACCCGCAAGACGCGCGTGATGCGCGAAGGCGTGCGCCAGCAGGTCACCGGCGTGGTGGTGAACCGCCATTCGAATATCGCGCGCGACGAGTACGACATTCTCAAGGCCACGCTGACCAACTGCGTGCGGCACGGGCCCATGTCGCAAAACCACGAGAATCGATCCAACTATCGCGATTACTTGGCGGGCAAGATATCTTATGTGATGATGGTGAACCCGCACCGGGCAAGCAAGCTGCAGCGGCTGTTTCAGTCCATTGACTGGGCGGCAGGGCAGCTATCCATCGTGTAAATAGGAAGTCGCGTTCATGAAAAATCTGCTGGCGCTCATCGGTCTCATCTCGTTATTCGCCCCGAATGCTTTCGCCGCCAGCGCCACACCGCTCGCCGGCGCCGCACCACTCGACAGCGCAACCTTGCTCGCCGACGTACGCACCCTGTCCGCACCCGAGTTGGCTGGCCGCCGCACGGGAAGCGAGGGCAGCAAGATGGCGCAGGTCTACATCGCGCGCCGTTTCGAACAGATCGGCATCAAGCCGTTTGGCGCAAACTACGCGATGCCGTTTGCCTTTACCAGCCTGCGCGGCCAGGTCAAGACGGAGTATCCGGCAGCGCTCAACCTGGTCGGCCATATCCGTGGCAGCGTCCATCCAGAACGCTACATGGTGGTGTCGGCGCACTACGATCACCTGGGCGTCCAGAAGGGCGCCGCCTACCTGGGAGCCGACGACAACGCGTCCGGAGTTGCTGCGATGCTGGCCGTGGCGGCCTATTTCAAGCAGAACCCGCCGCAAAACACCATTGTCTTCGCCGCCTTTGATGCTGAAGAACTCGGCCATCATGGGGCGCGCGCGCTGGTCAAGGCGGCCCCTTTTCCGATCGCGAACGTGGCCCTGAACCTGAATTTCGACATGGTCAGCCGCAACGACAAGAACGAGATTTACGCAGCCGGCACGCGCTACACGCCGTCGCTCAAGCCGCTGGTCGCCAAGGCGGCCGCGAGCAGCAGCGTGAAGGTGAGGCTCGGGCATGACAGCAAGGTTCCTGGCGCGCCGCCGGACGACGACTGGACCGGCCAGTCCGATCACGCCGTGTTCCACGAGGCCGGCATTGCCTTCCTGTATTTTGGTGTCGAAGATCACGCCGACTACCATCAGCCGAGCGACTCTTTCGAGAAAATCGATCCGACCTTCTTTGCCGAGGTGGCGCGCCTGCTGGTCTCGGCCGCCGCGATCCTGGACCAGAATCTGGACACGCTCAAGTAGCCTGTTCGACCCGGTTGCGCCCGCCGTTCTTGGCCGCGTACAGGGCGCTGTCGGCCTTGGACAGCGCTGCGGTCAGCTCTCCCTCAAATGGCGCCAAGCCAATGCTGATCGTGACGTGCAGCTGCTCGCCATTGGACGTAAAGACCGGGAAGTCGGCCACCGCGTGGCGCATGCGTTCGGCCACGGCGCGCGCGGTATCGGGCATGGCGTCCGGGAACAGCAGACCGAATTCTTCGCCGCCGATGCGCGCCACGAAGTCGGTCGCGCGGGCCGCTTGCGCGATCACGGCGCTGACGGCGCCGAGCACCTCGTCGCCCACCGCATGGCCGTGTTGATCGTTGACCTTTTTGAAGTGGTCGATGTCGGCTACCCCGACCGTAATGACCGACCCGCCGCGCTTTGCGCGTGCCACCATGCGCGTCGCTTCGGCTTCGAACGCGCGCCGGTTGGGCAGGCCGGTCAGCGTGTCGCTCATGGCCTGCCGCTCGAGCTGGTCGAGCAGGGCGGCGTTTTTCGCTTCGGCCTGGCGGCGCGCGCGCAAGTCGCTCATGAAGGCGCCGAAATAGCGCACTGTGTCGACCACGCCCAGGTCGAGCGCCTTCATTTCGATGGGGATCATGTCGCCGGTACGGTGCCGGATCACAAATTCGCGCGGTGCGCGCAGCAGCGCGTCGCAGTCGTTTTTTTTGAGGAGACTGGCAACCGAGCCGGGATGCCCATCGCCGAACGATTCAGGCAGCAAGCCGGCCAGCGGCTGGCCGATCGCTTCGGCGGGAGAATAGCCGGACAGCGCCTGCATGGCCGCGTTCATGTAGCGGATGGCGCCGCTTGCATCGACCACGAGCACCGCATCGAGGGACTCCTCGATCAGGCGCGAGACGATGGCGGCGGGGAGGGTACCGAGCATGTGGCGGGAGACTCATTGATGGAGATGACGGTATTGTCCCACCAGTTCAGAAATGGCGCCGCACGGGCAATTGATTTACTGCCCTTGACCAACATCGTCCCCGCGTTTCGCGAGGACGATGTAACGCTGCTGCACCGTCGCCCCTTTAGCGGCACCAGCGCCAGCGAGGACGCCGGTGTGGTGTTTCAGCGCCGTCCGAACATCATCAGCTCGGCCAGCAGCGTGCGCGCCGGCGCCACCGTGTCGAGCACGCCCAGCGACAGAGCGAGCAGCGCCTGTACCGGCCCCGCGCCGGCAAACGCGCGCGCCATGGCGTCGGTCAGGCCCACGACCAGCTGGCGGTCGGCGCTGCGCTCCAGCGCAAACTTGCCAAGCGCCGCCGGCGTGGCTTCGTACGCCAGCAAGCGCGCCAACACGGCCGCGTCGCGCAACCCCAGGTTAAAGCCCTGGCCGGCCACCGGATGCAGCGTCTGCGCTGCATTGCCGATCGCCACCGTGCGCGCCGTTCCGGCCGCACCCGCATTCAAGCCGAGCGGATAGGCCGCGCGCGCGCCGGTCGCTGTAAAACGCCCCAGCCGGGTCCCGAAGGCTTCGCCCAGGCGCGCCAGAAAGGCTGCGTCGTCCAGCGCCAGCAGCGCCGCGGCCGTTTCCGGACGTACGCACCACACCAGCGCGTACTGGCGGCGGTCGTCGCCTTCTTGCGGCAGCAGCGCCAGCGGCCCTTCATCGGTGAAGCGTTCATAGGCGCGGTGCGCAATGGGCGCGCTGGCGCTCACGCGCGCAATCACCGCCGTCTGCCCGTAGTCGCGGGTGACGGCCTTGTTGTCCTGGGCGCCGAACAGGCCGCCTTCGGCCTGTACCATCAGCAAGGTGTCGAGGTCGCGCCCGTCGTCAAGCTTGATCCCCACGCCGTCGGCGTGCTCGAGCTGCCCGGTCACGCGCGCCGGCCGGATCACACCGACACCGGCGCGCTCGCAGGCCAGCGACAAGGCGGTGACCAGCTCGCCGTAGCGCGTCACGTAGCCGAGCGCCGGCACAGCGTGTTCGCTGCGCTCGATCACGCTGCGGCCAAAGTGGCCGCGGCGCGAGATGTGGATCTCGTGGATCGCGGTGGCGGCAATCGGCCAGGCGCCGATTTCTTCGAGCAGCAAGCGGCTGCCGTACGACAGTGCGATCGAGCGCGGGTCCGTCATCGCCGCACCGAGCGACTTGGCGTCGATCAGGCCAATGCGCCGGGCGGGCATGCCGCGCCGGGCCAGCAGGGCGGCCAGCGCCATGCCCACCGGGCCGGCGCCGCAGATGGCGACATCAAAGGTGGTGTTCGTCATGGGGCGCGCCGCATGGTCTGTTCGATGGCGGCCACGGTTTTGGGCGCCGCCTCGCTGAGAATGGCGTGGCCGGCGGCGGTGACGAGTACGTCGTCTTCGACGCGGATGCCAATATGCCAGAACTGTTCCGGCACGCCTTGTGCGGGACGCACGTAGATGCCCGGTTCCACCGTCAGCACCATGCCAGGCTGCAGCGCGCGCGACGGCTTGCCTTCGGCATGCACGTCGCGGTAGGCGCCGGTGTCGTGCACGTCCAGTCCCAGCCAGTGGCCGGTGCCGTGCATGTAAAACTGCTGGTACGCGCGTTCGGCGATGACGTCGTCGACGCTGCCGAACTTTTGCTTGGCGAGTAAGCCCGTGTCGAGCATGCCCTGCGCCAGCACGCGCACGGCCGCGTCGTGGATGGCGGTGTAGATGGTGCCGGGGCGAACCTGCTCCAGCGCGGCCGCTTGCGCCGCCAGCACCAGTTCGTACAATATTTTCTGCGGCTCCGTAAAGCGGCCGTTGACCGGGTAGGTGCGCGTGATGTCGGCGGCGTAGCTGTCCAGTTCACAGCCGGCGTCGATCAGGATCAGGTCGCCGTCGCGGCTTTGCGCATTGTTGACGGTATAGTGCAGCACGCAGGCATTCGCGCCGGCCGCCACGATCGGCGTGTAAGCGGGGAACTGGGCGCCGTTACGGCGAAACTCGTGCAGCAGTTCAGCCTCGATTTCGTACTCGAACATGCCGGCACGCGAGGCGCGCATGGCCCGTGCGTGCGCCTGGCCCGAGATGGTCGCCGCGCGCAGCATGAGCGCCTGTTCGCCGTCGTCCTTGAACAGGCGCATTTCGTCGAGCAGCGCGAGCAGGTCATGCGCCACGGTGGGCGCGGTCACGCCGCTGCGCGCCTGGCGCCGCACGCTGCCCAGCCACGTCTTCATTTGCAGGTCGAGCGCGGCGCTGTGGCCCAGCGCATGGTAGGTGGCCGGCGCGTTGGCCAGCAGGCGCGCCATTTCCGTGTCGAGTTCGTCGATGGGGAAGGCGGCGTCAAATCCGAAGGCTGCTTTCGCGCCGTCCGGTCCGTGCCGAAAGCCATCCCAGACTTCGCGCTCGGCGTTTTTCTGGCGGCAGAACAGGACCGCCTGCGCGGGTGCGCTGCCGTGCGCGGCGACCAGCACCAGCACGCTGCCTGGCTCGGTAAAGCCGGTCAGGTAATAGAAACAGCTGTCGTGCCGGTACGGGTAGTCGCTGTCGCTGTTGCGGCTGACTTCAGGCGCCGTCGGCAGGATCGCCACTGCGCCCGGGGCCATCCGTTGGCACAGGCGCGCGCGGCGCGCGCTGAAAGATGTCATCAGGCGCCCTTGACCTTGCCCGACAGCGGGGCGTTCAGTTCCTCGAGCTGCTGCACGGTGCCCACGTTGACCCACGGCCCTTCATACAGTTCGCCGCCCACCAGACCTTTGGCCGCGTACGCGCGGATCAACAAGCCCAGGCCGGCGCGCTGGCCCGGTTCAATCGCCTTGAACATCTCGGCGCGGTACACGCCGATGTTCGAGAAATTCCATTTCGGCTCGCCGTCGTTCGCGACCGAGAACATGTTGAGCGCAAAGTCGCCCTTGGTGTTGTGCCACGGGTTGGGGGTCAGGTACAGCCAGCAGGCGTCACGCTGCTCGCTCGTGTAAGCGTTGCCCAGTACGTCCTTGTCGTGCAAAACATCCTTGACTTGCTCGAAGTCGAAGTAGGGGCAGTAGATGTCGCCCGACAGCACCAGGAAGGGCTCCTCGCCCAGCAGGTGCAGCGCGTTGGCGATGCCGCCCGCCGTTTCCAGCGCCACCGCTTCGGCCGAATAGGCGATGGTCGCGCCGTACTTGCTGCCGTCGCCCAGTTCTTCCTCGATCATGTGGCCAAGGTACGCGTGGTTGATGACGATTTCGGTGATCCCGGCGCGCACCAGGTTCAGAATATGCCAGACGATCAGCGGACGCCCGCGGACCTTGAGCAGGGGCTTGGGACAGGTGTCGGTCAGCGGGCGCATGCGCTCGCCGCGGCCTGCGGCCAGAATCATTGCTTTCATGTTCGAGCCTTGAATTAAAAGGTGTAGCCCACGGTCGGCGCGGTGTCTTCGAAGGTGTCGAGCAGGCGCACCAGCGGCTTGAGGATGCCGTAGCGCCCGGCCGTCTTGCGCACGTAGCTGCTCACGGTGGCCAGGTCGCCCAGGTAGTGGCTCTTGCCGTCGCGGTAATTCAGGCGGCAGAAAATGCCCAGGATTTTCAAGTGACGCTGCAGCGCCATGAATTCAAAATCGCGGTAAAAGGCGTCGATGTCCGGGTTGACCGGCAAACCCACCTGCTTGGCGCGCTGCCAGTAGCGCACCACCCAGTCGAGCACGATTTCTTCGTCCCACTGCACATAGGCGTCGCGCAGCAGCGAACCGAGGTCATAGGTGACGGGGCCGAACACGGCATCCTGGAAGTCGAGCACGCCAGGGTTGCCCTGCTCGACGAACATCAGGTTGCGCGAGTGAAAATCGCGGTGCATGAACACTTGCGACTGCGCCAGGCAGTTGCTGGCGATGGCGTCGAACACGCCGTTCAGCGTGGCCGTCTGGGCGTCGGTCATGGTGATGCCCAGGTGCTTGCCGATAAACCATTCAGGGAATAAATTTAATTCGCGCATGATGAAGGCGCGATCGTATTCCGGCAGCTTGCCCGGTTCGCTGCTGAGCTGAAACTTGATCAGTGTATCGACGGCGTCGGAATACATTATGGGCGCGTTGTCGACCGTCAGGCGCTGCAGATAAGTGGTGCTGCCAAGGTCGCCCAGCAGCAAGAAGCCGTTGGGCACGTCCTGGGCGACGATGGCCGGCACCGTCACGCCCGCTGCCATCAGCAAGCCTTGCACGTGGAGAAAGGCCGGCACGTTTTCACGCTCGGGCGGGGCGTCCATGGCGATCAGGGTGTCGCCCAGCCTGGCGCGCAGCGCTGGGGCGACGTCGAGCCGGAAATAGCGCCGAAAGCTGGCGTCGGCCGAGGCCGGGCGGCGCGAAGCCACGTCGACCAGGCCAAGCGAGCCCAGCCAGGTGGTGAGCTGATCTACGCGTTGCTCTGGGGTGGCGATGGGGGGAGTTATTGATATTGATGACATGTTGCGAGCCGTGGAATCCGGTGAAAGGTGACAATTCCCATATAATAAGGGATTCAACTCAAAAAATCGCTTTCCATGGCGTTTCTCCCCGTCTTTTCATGAGCTGGTTTGCAGCTTCTCCTCCTTCGCAGCGTTGGGCCTATGCCCTGACGGCGCTCGTGACCGCCTCCGCGGTGCCGGCGTTCGCCCAGCCTCCCCAAAACAAATTGCGGATCGAGGAAAGCAATCCCACCGTGTATGTGGAAGCCGAAGAGATCGACGGGCGGCCCGATCGCGACGTCACGCTCAAGCGCAATGTCGAACTGATCCGCGGCGAAACCCGCCTTACGGCCGACGTCGCCTGCTTCAAGCAAGTGGAAAATGAAGTGACCGCGCAAGGCCACGTCAACATGGCGCGCTTTGGCGACCGCTACAAGGGCGACGAACTGCAGCTGAACCTGGCCTCGGGCAAGGGCTGGGTCTTGCGCCCCGAATACAAGATGGAATTGAACAATGCGCAGGGCCGCGCCGCGCGCCTTGATTTCATCAGCGAAGACGAAGCGCTCATCACCAACGGCACCTACAGCACCTGCGAAGGCCCCAATCCCGACTGGTATCTCAAGTCGTCCACGCTGCGCCTGGACGCCGGGCGCGATGTGGGCGTGGCCGGCAAGACGATCGTCTATTTCAAGGGCGTGCCGATTATGGGCGCGCCCGGCATGTCGTTCTCGCTGTCGGGCGCGCGTCGTTCGGGCTGGCTGCCGCCGTCGATCGGCCTGGGCGCCAAGGGCCGCGCCGAAGTGATGGTGCCCTACTATGTCAACATCGCACCGAACCGCGACTTGACCGTGTTTCCGCGCATGATGATCGGGCGCGGCCTGCAACTGGGCGCCACCGGGCGCTACCTGGGCGAGACCGACGCCGGAACCTATGCCGGCCAGACCCACCTCGAGGCGCTGTTCCATGACCAGATCACCAAGTCGGACCGCTGGCTGGTCAAGTCGACCCACGCCCAGGCATTGCGGCGCAACTGGTCGTTCGGCTGGAATCTGAACGCCGCCTCCGACGACGAGTACCCGAGCGACTTTTCGAAGTCGGTCTCGAGCAGCGCCGAACGGCAACTGCTGCGCGAAGTGCGCACCGACCTGTACGGCAAGTACTGGAGCCTGACGGCGCGCGTTCAAAACTACCAGGTGCTGCAAGACCCGGCGGCGCTGACCAACCCGGCGCTGTTCGTGCCGCGTCCGTACAACCGGCTACCCGAAATCCTGCTGCGCGCCGGGCGCTACGACGTGGGCGGCTTCGATTGGGCCGTGAATGCCGAGGCGACGCGCTTTTCGCATCCGGACCTGATCAGCGGCAACCGCGCGGTGGTGACGCCCCAGGTAAGTTACCCGGTGGTGCGCCCCGGCTATTACGTAACGCCCAAGCTGCTGCTGCATGCCAGCGCGTATCAGCTTGACAGCAAGCCCGACAGCAAGCCCGATAGCGCGCTCGGCAGTCAGCGCGACGGCAGCGTGCCCGGCACCCCCGGTTCGCTCTCGCGCGTGCTGCCCACCTTCTCGGTCGACAGCGGCCTGGTGTTCGAGCGGCGTGCCCGCCTGTTCGGGCGCGCCGTCACGCAAACGCTGGAGCCGCGCCTGTTCTACGTCTACACGCCGTACAAGGACCAGAGCCGGTTCCCGCTGTTCGACACGGCCGAGCCGGGTTTCAATTTCGCCCAAATCTTTACCGAAAACCGTTTTATCGGCTCGGACCGCGTGTCCGACGCGAACCAGGTGACGGCCGCGGTGGTCTCGCGCTTCCTGGAGTCGAATGGCGCCGAGCGCCTGCG
This sequence comes from Massilia sp. TWP1-3-3, assembly GCF_049897805.1. NCBI lineage: Bacteria > Pseudomonadati > Pseudomonadota > Betaproteobacteria > Burkholderiales > Oxalobacteraceae > Massilia > Massilia sp. TWP1-3-3. The sequence continues at coordinate 147,775 of NZ_JAFCWX010000007.1, read as the reverse complement.
CCTGTCGCTGGGCCAGCGCTTTTACCTGTCCGACCAGCGCGTGCAATTGCTGGGCAATTCGCCCGGCGCCGACAGCCGTTCCGACGTGCTGCTGGCCGCCAGCGGGCGCGTTTCCGAAACCTGGAGCGTGGACAGCGCAGTACAATACAATGCGAACACCAGCAGCGTGGTGAGCTCGAACTATGGCGTGCAATGGATTCCGGGCAAACAAAAAGTCATCAACGCCGAATACCGTTTCGTGCGCGACCAGGTCAAGAACCTTGACCTGTCGGCGCAGTGGCCGATCGGGCGGCGCTGGTATGGCGTGGGTCGGGTCAGTTATTCGCTCAGCCAGCACAAGACGCTGGAAAGCTTGATCGGCCTGGAATACAAGGCTGATTGCTGGGTGTTTCGCATGGGGGCGCAGCGTTTCGTCGTCACCACGCGCGACGCATCGACCCCGATTTTCTTTGAACTGGAGTTGAACGGCCTGTCCAAGCTGGGCACAGGCAGCCCGCTGGAATCGTTCTACAAGAGTATCCCCGGCTATTCCCGCCTGAACCCTGGCGCCGGCCGCTAGCCAAGATTTTCATTTTTATTCACCTGAATAAGTGCTTCCCAGATTATGCGTAAAATCAGTATGCACCAAGTTAAGATCGCCGCTTTCGTGTTGTGCGCCGCTACTGCCGCCGGCCAGGCTGCCGCCCAGGCCAAGCCTGCCCCCGCCAAGGCGGCGCCGTCGGCCGGCTCCATTCCGCCGGCGTCTGCCGACGGCAATGTGATCGATTCGATCGCCGTTGTCGTCAACGACGAAGTCATCACCCGCAACGAAGTGGCCGCCCGCGTGCGCAGCATCGAACAGCGCATGAAGGGCCAGAATGCGCAGATGCCCGAGGCGGCCGACCTGCAGCGCCAGGTGGTTGAGGCGATGATCGTCGAGCGCGCCCAGTTCCAGCTGGCCAAGGAGATGGGCGTGCGCGCGGTCGACGACAGCCAACTTGACCGCGCCATCGCCCGCATCGCCGAGCAGCAGAAGTTGTCGGTCCAGGACATGCGCAATGCGATGGAAAAAGATGGCATGCCGTTCGCCGCCTTCCGCGAAGAGATCCGCAACGAGATCACCATGCAGCGCCTGCGCGAACATGAAGTGGACAACAAGATCCAGATTTCGGACGCCGAAGTCGATACCTATCTGGCCGCCGAGCAGGCCGCCGCGGTCGACAAGGTCGAGGTTAATATCGCGCAGATCCTGGTGCGCATCCCCGAGAATTCATCGCCCGAACAGATTGCCGCGCGCAAGGCGCGCGCCGATGAAGTGTCGCGCCAGCTGCGCGTGGGCGGCGACTTTGCCAAGATCGCCGGCACCTATTCCGATGCGCCCGACGCGCTCGCCGGCGGCGCCATCGGCTGGCGCGATCCGGACCGCCTGCCGCCGATCTTCGCCGAAGCGCTCTCCAAGCTCAAGCCCGGCCAGAGCACGCCGGTGATCAAGAGCACGGCCGGCTTTCACATCCTTAAACTGGTCGACAAGCGCAGCTTGGCCGCGTCCGACGAAAAGACCATCGTGCAGCAAACGCACGTGCGCCACATCATGTTCAAGGTGTCGCCGACCATGACGGCCGAAGCGGCCAAGAAAAAACTGACCGAGCTCAAAGAGCGCCTCGACAACAAGGCCGCCAAGTTCGAAGACCTGGCGCGCCAGTTTTCCAACGACGCCTCGGCCACCAAGGGGGGCGATTTGGGCTGGCTGTTCCCCGGCGACGCCGTGCCGGAATTTGAAACGGCCATGGCTGCGCTCAAGCCGGGTGAAATTTCCGGCGTGGTGGAAACGCCGTACGGCATCCACTTGATCGAAGTACTCGAGCGCAAGAGCGAAGACCAGTCCAAGGAAAAGAAACGCAATGCCGCGCGTCAGGTCATTCGCGACCGCAAGCTGGCCGAAGCGACCGAAGAGTGGCAGCGCCAGGTGCGCGACCGCGCCTACGTCGAGTTCCGCGACGAGAAATAAGGTGGCCACCCCAGTGGCCACTACGGTGGCTGCACCCGCACTGCGGCCTGTCCTGCGTCCTGCAATCGCCGTCACCGTTGGCGAACCGGCCGGCATCGGGCCTGAAATCTCGATCGTGGCCGCGTGGGCGCTGCGCGAGCAGGTCAATTGCGTGCTGGTGGGCGACGCCGCCTTCCTGGCGCTCACGGCCAGCCTGATCGACCCCGCCATACAACTGGTGGCGCTGTCGGTGCAGGCGCTGCGCAACAATGGCTTGCCGCATTTCGGCGCCAAGCGCGTAGCCGTGGTCGACGTGCCGCTAGCCGCGCACGTGGTGCCCGGCACCTTGAATGCCGAGAACGGGCGCAGCGTGCTGGCCACGCTCGACGTGGCCATCGAAGGCGCGCGCGCCGGCTGGTTCGACGCCATCGTCACCGCGCCGCTGCAAAAGAGCACCATCAACGACGCCGGCGTCGCGTTTTCAGGGCATACCGAATACCTGGCCGAGAAGACCGCCGCCGCGCAAGTGGTGATGATGCTGGCCGGCGCCCCGGCTCCCGGCCTGCCGCCTTTGCGCGTGGCGCTGGCCACCACCCACCTGGCGCTCAAGGATGTGCCGGCGGCGATCACCCGGGATGGCCTGGGGCGCGTGCTCGACATCATCGACGCCGACCTCAAGACCAAGTTCGGGATTGGCGCGCCGCGCATCCTGGTCACGGGCCTGAACCCGCACGCGGGCGAGCACGGTTACCTGGGACGCGAGGAGATCGACACCATCGGGCCGGCGATCGATGCGGCGCGCGCGCGCGGCATCGATGCGCGCGGCCCGTACCCGGCCGACACGCTGTTCCAGCCCAAGTACCTGGAGGACGCCGACTGCGTGCTGGCCATGTACCACGACCAGGGACTGCCGGTGCTCAAGCACGCCACCTTCGGGCGCGGCGTGAACATCACGCTTGGCTTGCCGCTGGTGCGCACCTCGGTCGACCATGGCACCGCGCTTGACCTGGCCGCCCGCGGCTTTGGCCTGGCCGACTGCACCAGCATGGAAGAAGCGATCCGCACCGCGCTTGCCATGGCCCTGAACATCAAAAGCAGCACCAAGAAAAGCACATCATGAAACACGTAGCACGCAAGCGTTTTGGCCAGAATTTTTTGACCGATAAAATGGTCCTCAACGATATCATCGACGCCATCGGACCGCACAGCGGCCAGACCATGGTTGAAATCGGCCCGGGCCTGGCGGCCATGACGGCGCTGCTGCTCAAGCATCTGGGCCACATGCACGTTGTCGAGCTGGACCGCGACCTGGTGGCGCGCCTGCAGCAGCAGTTCCCGGCCGAGAAGCTGACCATCCACTCGGGCGACGCGCTCAAGTTCGACTACGGCCTGATTCCCGTACCGGCGGGGCAAAAGTTGCGCGTGGTGGGCAACCTGCCGTACAACATCTCGAGCCCGCTGTTGTTTCACCTGGCGGACTTTGCGCACCTGATCGAAGACCAGTACTTCATGCTGCAAAAGGAAGTGGTCGAACGCATGGTGGCCGCGCCGGGCAGCAAGACGTACGGGCGGCTGTCGGTGATGCTGCAGTGGCGCTACGACATGACGTTGATGTTCATCGTGCCGCCCACCGCGTTCGATCCGCCGCCGCAGGTGGAGTCGGCCATCGTGCGCATGATCCCGGTCGCGACCCGCATGGCGTGCGACGGACCCACGCTGGCGGCGGTGGTGATGAAAGCTTTCTCGCAGCGCCGCAAGGTGATCCGCAACTGCCTGGCCGGGATGTTCACCGAGCAGCAGCTGACGGACTGCGGCGTCGATCCGTCGACCCGGCCCGAGACGGTGGCTCTGGCGCAGTACGTGGCGCTGGCGAACCTGCTCAAGCCGGTGCAACCTGCACCTTAGTCGCAGCGCGGGCGATAAAAAAACCCCATGGTCCTTGGCGGGCCATGGGGTTTTTTGTCGCGGCGCGCAAGCGCCGGCCTTGCGTTCTGCTTACTTACTTACTTACTTACTTACTTACTTGCGGCGACGGCGGGCAGCAATGGCGAACAGACCCAGGCCCAGCAAGGCCAGCGATCCCGGTTCCGGTACTGCTTGCACGTTGACGTTGTCCAGAACGCCGTCGAGCCAGACGGTGTCGTTGCCGGCGATGTCTGAAAAGCGCAGGGTGGTCGTGGCGCCGTTGGCAACAAAATCAAAGGTGTACGACGCCAGTGGACCTGCCGACGCGCCGACCGCCGTCATCGACGACAGCAGGGCAACGCCGTCGTTGCCGAGGGCCGACGCGCGCAGCGATTGACCGCAGCTGTACGCGCCGCAGTTGCTCGCGCCAAAGTCGAACTTGACCACGTAGGTGGCGCCGCTGTTGGTGGCAAAGCTTTGCGCAAGCGTGCCGTTCGGGGCTTGGTCGCCTGCATTGAACGCCACTGCAAAGTTACCGTTCTGGGCACTGCTGCCCGCGCCGAACCAGAAGGCGCCGCCGACCTGGTAAGCCTGCGCCACATTGCCGGTGGTGGTCCAGCCGGCAAGGCCGGCTTCAAAGTCGCCGTTCACGATCGGTGCGGCGGTCGCGCCAACGGCAGCGGTAAGGCTCAGAGCGGCGAACAGACTTTTCAACAACATGTGATGCTCCAGGATAGATAAAGATAATTTACTATAAGCAATTAACGTGCCGGTTAAAAATTGTTTCGAAAAATCAACGGCTTGGGCCAAGCGGCAATAATTTGCCGGTCCCATATGTAAAGTTTTCCGACAGCATCCCGCGTCTCGGCCAGCCTGCGGCAGGCAGCCGCGCGTGCGCAGCTGCGTTTCATCAGCCCGTAACATAGCCTTGTCAGACTCCCGGTTTTCAACTCCGGGACTGACAACATGTTACGCAATGGACTTCTCATCGCCGCCGTCGGCGCGGCAACCGCAGCCCTGCTGGGCGCCTGTTCGCCAAACGATGCACCCCAGGCCCCGCCTGTCGCCGTCGCTCCCCCCAAGAATGTCATCTTCTTCCTCGGCGACGGCATGGGCATGACGACCATGACGGCCGCGCGCATCTACGCCGTGGGCGAAGATGGCGAGCTGACCATGGACACGCTGCCGGAAACCGCCTTCGTCAAGACGTTCTCGAACGACGCCCAGGTCACCGACAGCGCCCCGTCGATGGCCGCCTACATGACCGGCGTGAAGATGAACAATGAAGTGCTGTCGATGTCGGCCGACACGCTCGCGCTGGACCCGCTGCCTGACGCCAACGGCAACAAACTGACGAACAACTGCGGCAGCAAGAACGGCACGCCCGTGACCACGCTGCTCGAACTGGCCAAGGCCAAGGGCTTGTCGACCGGCGTGGTGAGCACCGCGCGCGTGACCCACGCCACGCCGGCGGCGACCTATGCGCATATTTGCCACCGCGACCTGGAAAACGATATCGCCGCCGCTGCCGTTCCCGGCGGGACCGGCTACAACGCCGCGCTCGGCAGCACCGGCCTGGACGTGCTGATCGGCGGCGGACGCCAGTTCTTCCTCCCCTTCAAAGATGGCGGCAAGCGCGCCGACGGGCGCGACCTGGTGGCCGAGATGAAGGCGAAAAACTACGCGTATGCCAGTAACAGCACCGAGTTCACGGCGATTGACCCGGCCAAGGCCGAGCGCGTACTGGCGCTGTTCACTTCCAGCCACATGAGCTATGACCTGGACCGCGACCCGGCCAAGGAACCGAGCCTGGCCGAGATGACGACCAAGGCGATGGACGTGCTGCAAAAGAATGGCAAGGGTTACTTCCTGATGGTCGAAGGCGGACGCATCGACCATGCGCTGCACGAAACCACGGCAAAAAAGGCACTGCAAGACACCGTTGCGTTCGATAACGCCATCAAGGCGGCGCTGGCCAAGGCGCGCGTGACTGACCCTGAATTGAAAAATACGCTGCTGGTCGTTACCGCCGACCATGACCATACGCTGGTGCTCAACGGCTACGCCAAACGCACCGGCAAGACCGCGGCCGGCAATCCGGGCGTGCTGGGCGTGGTCAAGAACTACGTCAGCGGCGCCGTTGAAAAAGACCTCGATGGCGCGCCGTATTCGATCATCGGCTTTGGCAATGGCGAGAACCGGACCCAGTCCAGCCGCGCTGCCGTGACAGCCATGGACGAGAGCGTGACCGGCGCGGCCACCTATCACCAGGAAGCCGTGGTGCGCATGGCGGTGGGCAGCGAAACCCACGGCGGCGCCGACGTCTTCCTGGGCGCGGTGGGCAAGGGCGCCGACACCTTCAGCGGCACCATCGACAACACCAAAGTATTCGGCCTGGTCAAGACCGCGGCCGGTCTGTAACTGATTATGCAAAGGAACCTACACATGAAACGCACCCTGTTATCGGCGGCCTTGCTGCTCTCCTTTGGCGCTGCGCAAGCGGCCGGCGAAGCGAAAAACGTGATCTTTTTCCTGGGCGACGGCATGGGCCCGACCACCGTCACCGCTTCGCGCATCTACAAGTACGGCGAGGATGGCTCGCTCACCATGGACAAGCTGGAACGCAGCGCGCGCATCAAGACGTACTCGAACGACGCCCAGACCACCGACAGCGCACCGTCGATGGCCGCCTACATGACGGGCGTGAAAATGAACAACGAGGTGATTTCGATGTCGGCGGCCACCCAGGCGACGCCGCCGGGCAAAGACGCCAACGGCAACCTGGGCGTGAACAACTGCGCCGCCAGCGGCAACGGCGTGGCCGTGCCCACCATCCTGGAACTGGCCAAGGCCAAGGGCAAGGCCGTGGGCGCCATCACCACCACCGAACTGACCCATGCCACGCCGGCCACGACGTTTTCGCACATCTGCAACCGCAACGCCCAGTATGCGATCGCGGCCCAGGCCGTGCCGGGCGGCGCCGGCTACAATGCCGCGCTCGGTGACGGGGTGGACGTCCTGATGGGTGGCGGGCGCAACCATTTCACGCCGTTTGACGCCGTCGCCAACAAGGCCGGGCGCGCCGACGGGCGCAACCTGCTGACCGAACTGGCGGCCAAGGGCTATACCGTGGCCGCCACCAAGGCGGACATGGCGGCAGCGCCAGCGGGCAAGAAATTCATCGGCCTGTACAGCAGTAAGAGCCACCTGGAATATGAACTCGACCGCAGCGCGGCAGTGCCGCTGGGCGAGGGCGCCAGCCAGCCGAGCCTGGCCGAGATGACGGTCAAGGCCATGGACTTGCTGTCGCAAAATACGAACGGTTACTTCCTGATGGTCGAAGGCGGGCGCATCGACCATGCGCTGCACGGCACCAATGCCAAGCGCGCGCTGACCGACACCATCGCTTTCGACGACGCCATCAAGGCGGCGCTGGACAAGGCCAAGCTGACCGACCCGACGCTGGCCAACACGCTGATCGTCGTCACTGCCGACCATGACCACACGCTCGCCTTTAACGGTTACGGCAAGCGCGGCAGTTCGGTGCTGGACGTCACGCGCAACTACAAGGATGGCCAGCCGAGCAAGGATGCCGACGGCAACACCTACACCACGCTGGTGTTTGGCAATGGACCGAACCGGCCCGCCGTGCGCGCTAGCCTGGACAGCAACACCGTCATGGGCGACAACTACCTGCAGGAAACCGGTGTGCGCCTGGCCAGCGAAACCCATGGCGGCGGCGACGTCAAGCTGCTGGCCACGGGCGCCGGCGCCAAGGCATTCAAGGGCACGCTCGACAACACGACCGTGTTTGGCCTGCTCAAAACCGCCTTTGGATTCTAAAGTGCGCGCCGTCCAGCTACTGCTCGGCGCCGCTATGCTGTCGGGCGCCTGCTGCCAGGCGGCGCAGGCGGCCCCGCCGCTCGATTTGTCGATCGCCTACTACAGCCGCGTGACCACCCCGGAAGGGGTCACGCGCGAGGCGCGCTACCAGGACAGCATGCTGCGCCGGCCCGGCCACGTCTGGGTCACGCGGGTGCTGCCGGCCGGTCCCGCGCCGGCCCGGCCGGCCCACGCCGAATTCAATCCGGTGCTGCTGGCGCGGCATGTGATGCTCCAGCAGGGCAAGGTCAGTGTCGAGTTTGTCGATCGGCGGGGGCGCGAGCGCGTGGCGGTGCCGCCGGCGGAATACGCCAACGTCGGCTTTGATGGTTCGTGGGAGAATGCGGCCTCGCTGCTCGATCCGCGCCGCGTGATGTCGCTGCCGTTGTCGGCGCGGCCGTCGCCGGTGGCCGGGGCGCAGTGGCGCGAACGGGAGCGCGACGGCATGTTCGAGCGCGTGCTGTGGGATGCGGCGCGCGAGCTGGCGCTGGTCATCGAGAGTGGCGACAAGGCCGCCACGGTGTTCAAGCGGGTGCAGGTGACGGTGCAGCCGGGCTTAGCGCCGGTCCTGCCATGGACCACGCTGGCCGGTTACGCGCACAAGGAGTATGCCGACTTCCTCGACTAGCACGCCGCTCCGCATGCCACGCCAACAGCCCGGTGCGCGCACCGGGCTTTTTTGCGGCCAGAATTTTGCGGCCAAAAAAAAGCCCGCTAGAAGCGGGCTTGAAATCCAATTCTTTTGAGGAGAGTTGGAGGAGACAAGTACAGTATGCTGCAGCGCAAAATATAAATCTAATTTATATTTGGAATATCAGATATCTTCGCAGCAAATATCTCCGTCAATCAAGGTTTCGCGCACACGACATCAATGACGATATCGACGTCGCCCATGTCGCCGGCCACCATGGTCGGCAGGGCGCCGGGGGTTGCCACCTTGGGCACCAGCTTGCACATGGTGACCAGGTCGGTTGGCTGCTGGAGGATGGTAATGCCGTATGACGTGCCATACGTGATATTTGGATACGAATAGGCGGTCTGTGCGACGGCGTCGGTAACGGTGAACGGGGCCAGGTCATTGCTGCCGTTGATCAGCTTCAAGCCAACATAGCTGGCGCCGGTGCCGCTGGCGGTGATGCTGCCAGTCACTGTGTGCGGATTGTCGGTGCAAACGATGCCCATGGTGATCGAGGCGCGCTGGCCGGCCGTACCGGTGGCCAGGAAGTTGGGCGTGCAGGTCTGGTGCGGCGGCTGGCCGCTTGGCGTTTCGCGCACCGCCACCTTGAACTGCGCACCGTATTCAATGGTGTTGGGAAATGCGAACGTGGTCGCGTTCTTGCCAACCGTAACAGTCTGGCCGCTCACGGTCTCGACCAGCACCAGGCTGTCGTAGCGCAGGTTCGAGATCTGGCCGGTGATGTCGAACGTGGCCTTGCCGCCGCAAGCTGCCAGGCTGGCCGCAGCCAGCGCGATGAGGATGGCGGGGCGCAAAAAAGATGATGTCATGTGTTCTCCAGTATTATGGTGAGTGGCGGTCGCGCTCAATTCGGCTTGCAGCTGATGGCAATGTCATTGACCGCCGCCTTGGGCATGGTGCCGGCCGACTTGTCGATCGTGCAGGTGCTGCCTGGCGGCTGCTGGAGAACGGTCAGCCCGTATGGCGTGCCTTCGGCCACCTGGCCGAACTTGGGGTTGTCAACCGTCGGGGCGGTCATGCTGAAGGTGGTCGCGCCGGCGGGAATCGTCACCTTCTGGCTGCCATTGTTAATGATCAGTTCGCCAGTTAGCCCCTTCACGGTGCCGCCCAGCGGGAACGTGGTGACCACGCAGCCGATGAAAATGCGTCCCGGGCTGACGGCGCCGGTATTGCCCTTGCCGTTCAGGACCGTGCACGAGTCGACGTTGGGCGGACGGTCGATAATGACGATGTCATAGTCGCTGTCGATCGGCACCAGGTCGGGGAAGATGTACAGGGCCCCGGGCGGGACGGCGACGGCCGGGCGGCCCATATTGCTGATCTTCAGGCCGTCGCGGGTGACGCCACTGAGTCCCATCGAGATTTGCAATTCGCCTTGACCGCTGCCACCGCAGGCGGCAAGGCCCAGGGCGCACGCCAACCCAAGGGCGGTACACAGGTAACTTTTTTTCATGACTTCTCCGAAAACAAACTGATGTGGGCGGGCAAGCCTGTCGCCGGGCGCCGCGTGACTGAATTGGTCGTCATTTTAGTGCATTTCGTATCATGGCGGCTCATTGGCTTGTTTCATCATGTAAGCGGCTTGACGAATAGGCATCGGCCCCGGCGGATTGATTTTCCGCCTGCGGCTCGCTATGCTAGGCACTTCCCTGCAACCGAAGAGCACCATGCCGACGCCGCCACGCCGCCCCTGGCCCAAGGCCATCCTGTTCGACCTCGACGACACGCTGTGGCCGATCGCGCCCGTCATCGTGCAAGCCGAGCAAACGCTGCACGCGTGGCTGCAGCAGCATACGCCGCGCGTGGCCGAGCGTTTCTCGATCGACCACCTGCGCCTGGCCAGGCTGGCGCTGCTCGCGAGCAAACCCGAATTCCACCTCGACCTGGGCGCGCTGCGCCGCGCCGGCCTGATCTCGGCGTTCGAGGAGGCAGGCGAGGATTTGGACCTGGTCGAGCACGCCATGGTGCATTTTTTTGCCGCGCGCAATGCCGTCATTCCGTATGACGATGTGGTGCCGGGCCTGCTGCGCCTGAAGGGCCGCACGCTGATCGGCTCCATTTCCAACGGCAACGCCGACTTGCAGGCGATCGGGCTGGCGCACCACTTCCAGGTATCGGTCGCGGCCCACCAGCTCGGCTGCGCCAAGCCTGACGCCGCCATTTTTCACGCCGCCTGCGCCCAGTTGGGCGTGGCGCCGGCCGAGGCGCTGTACGTGGGCGATGACGTATTGCTTGACGTCCAGGCTGCGCAGCGGGCCGGCCTGCGCGCGGTCTGGCTGAACCGGACCGGCAGCACGGGTCACTTGGCGCACGGCGTCGCGCCGGACGCCATTTGCGGCAACTTTGACGAGTTGCTCGACTGGCTGCAGCGGGAATATGAATAACTGCGTGAATAACTGCGTGAATAAGTGCGTGAATGAGTGCGTGGATGAGCGCGTGGCTCAGTGCGTGGCTGAGTGCGAACTTGTCCCCGTCGCTGCGGCGAACGTGCATAATATGTCCATGACACCACGCGCGCACTAGTTAGAACATCATGTCCCTCGATATCCGGGCTCAAACGCTGCTCAAGGCACTGGTGGAACGCTATATCGCCGACGGCCAGCCGGTCGGCTCGCGCGCGCTGTCCAAGATTTCCGGGCTCGATCTGTCGCCGGCGACCATTCGCAACATCATGGCCGACCTGGAAGAAATGGGCTATGTCGCCAGCCCGCATACGTCGGCCGGGCGGGTGCCCACGCCGCGCGGCTACCGCATCTTTGTCGACACGCTGCTCACGGTGCAGCACATCGACGAGCACGCGGTGCAGTCGCGCATGCGCTTGCCGTCGCAGCAGCCGCAAAAGCTGATCGCCAACGCGGCGCAAATGCTCTCGTCGCTGTCGCAGTTCGCCGGCGTGGTGCTCAGTCCCCGGCGCGAGTCGGTGTTCCAGCAGATCGAGTTTTTGCGCTTGTCCGAAAAGCGCATCTTGCTCGTCATTGTCGACCCGCGCGGCGACGTGCAAAACCGGCTGCTGCTCACCGAGTCCGACTACACGCCCAGCCAGCTGATCGTGTCGGCCAATTACATCAACCAGAATTACGGCGGCCTGTCATTTGACGACGTGCGCCTGCGCCTGAAGGGCGAACTGCGCCAGTTGCGCGACGACATGGGCCGGCTGATGCAGGCTGCGGTCGAGGCCGGCAGCGAAGCGATGGAAGACCAGTCGGACGACATGGTCATCTCGGGTGAGCGCAATCTGCTCAGCGTGTCGGACCTGTCGTCGAACATGACGTCGCTGCGCCAGATGTTCGACATGTTCGAGCAAAAGACGGGCTTGATGCAATTGCTCGACGTGTCGAGCAAGGCGACCGGGGTCCAGATTTTCATCGGCGGCGAGTCGAACCTGGTGCCGATGGACGAAATGAGCGTGGTGACGGCCCCGTACGAAGTCAATGGCAAGATCGTGGGAACGCTGGGCGTGATCGGACCCACCCGCATGGCCTACGAGCGGGTCATTCCGATTGTGGATATTACGGCCAAGCTGTTGTCGAATGCCTTGAGCTTGTAGAGCGCAACAGCCCGAATGGGCCTGGCGCAGTCGCGCCCTTAATTGCGGTGGGGGCACTCTTCCTTGACGCAATTGCCGTAAATGGCCAGCGCATGCTCGGCAATTTTAAAGCCGCGCTCGACGGCCACCTTGTGCTGGCGCGATTCGATTTCTTCATCGTAAAACTCTTCCACGCGCCCGCAATCGAGACACACCAGGTGATCGTGGTGCGAGCCGGCGTTGAGCTCGAAAATTGCCTTGCCCGTCTCAAAATGGTTGCGGTTAAGTAAGCCCGCTTGCTCGAACTGGGTCAGCACGCGGTACACGGTGGCCAGGCCGACGTCCATATTCTCGGTCAGCAGCATTTTGTAGACGTCCTCGGCCGTGAGGTGGCGCACCTCGCTGTTCTGGAAAATTTCGAGGATTTTCAGACGCGGCAAAGTCGCTTTGAGGCCGCTGGCTTTCAGGTCGCTGGGGTTGTTACTCATGTTTGTTACTCGTAGATTGGCGGAGTGCTTTATCATATAGCGTTTCTGGCGGAGGTGCCCAACCTTCCGTTTAACGTTTTGAGGTTACCTATGCGTGTCGATACTGTTGTTTTGAACCGTTTGCGCATCTGCGCGCCGCGCGCAGCGGCCCTGGCCCTGGCCGCGCTGACGCTGGCCGGATGCGGCACTTTCGGCTCGCGCGCCGGTCCCGCTGCCCCGGCCACGCCCCCCAGCGCCGGCGCCCAGACGGTGACGACGACCAAGCTGCAAAAGTTCTTCTGGGTCTTCTCGCCGTATCGTCCGGATATTCAGCAGGGCAACTTTGTGTCGAAGGAAATGCTGGCCCAGGTGCAGGTCGGCCAGACCCGCGACCAGATCAAGTTCATCCTCGGCACGCCGCTGCTGACCGACGTCTTCCACCAGGATCGCTGGGATTATCCGTTCTACATGGCGCGCGGCAATGGTGAACTGACCTCCGCCAAGGTCGTCATCTTCTTCAAGGACGACAAAGTCGAGCGTTTCGAAGGTGGTAACTTGCCGAGCGAGCAGGAGTACATTGCCCGCATCGCCGGTCCGGCCAAGCTGAAACGCGAAAAGGACGTGCCGAAGCAGGAAGAAGTGGGCGCCGCGTCCATCAAGATCAACAAATAAAGGCGGGTGGCGCGATGGACCAACTGAAAATTGCGGTAGCCGGCGCCAACGGGCGCATGGGGCGGATGCTGATTGAAGCGATCGCCGAGGCGCCCGACATGCTGCTGAGCGGCGCGCTTGACATGGCCGGTTCGGCCAGCCTGGGCCTGGACGCCGGGGCGTTTTCCGGCAAGCCCACGGGTGTGGCGATTGCCGCCGACCTGGCGCAAGGTCTGGCGCAATCGCATTTCCTGATCGACTTTACCCGTCCCGAAGGTACGCTCAAGCACCTGGCGTATTGCGCCGAGCATGGCATCAAGATGATCATCGGCACCACCGGTTTTGACGAGGCAGGCAAGGCGGCAATTCGGGCGGCGGCGGAAAAAACCGCCATCATGCTCGCGCCAAACATGAGCGTGGGCGTGAACGTCACCCTCAAGCTGCTGGAGATGGCCGCCAAAAGCCTGGCCGAAGGCTACGACATCGAAATTATCGAAGCGCACCACCGGCACAAGGTCGACGCGCCATCCGGCACCGCCCTGAAGATGGGCGAAGTGATTGCCGACGCGCTCGGGCGCGACCTGAAGTCGTGCGCCGTGTACGGCCGCGAAGGCGTCACCGGCGAGCGCGACCCGTCCACCATCGGCTTTGCCACCATCCGCGGCGGCGACATCGTGGGCGACCATACCGTGCTGTTTGCCGGCACGGGCGAGCGGATCGAGATCAGTCACAAATCGAGCAGCCGCGTCACTTACGCCCACGGCGCCCTGCGCGCCGCGCGCTTTTTGGCCGGCAAAACGCGCGGGCTGTACGACATGCAGGATGTATTGAATCTGTCGTAATCGCAGCAGTGCGATGCGCAGAGCAGGAGCGACGACGGGGGGGGCTGCCGACTATGGATGATGTCCAGCCAATAGAGGATCGAGGTGCCGCATGATCAGCGGCGCTAATGCCGTTTGAGCAAAATACAAGGATGCTGGCGGCGTCAAGTGGCCGTAGTCGTACGTCACCAGCCCAGCCTTCCGGTCATCGCCGACGTAGATCATGCAGCCTTCTTTGTTGCAAAATGCATCCATCGCCGACAGATAGTCAAAACCACCCGCACCGCGAACATACTTGTGCTGCAAGGCCGTATCACTTCTTGACGCGGCGACCATCAGATTTTCCTTGGTCCGCTTCGGCGTATGGTTCCAATATTTGCGAACAACCACCTGATACAGGAACGGTGCATAGTGCGGCACAGGGCCGACGACAATCACTGCTTTGACGCCCAGCAATTTCGCGCGCGCGGTCAGCGCCGTCAGGTTGTTGGCCGTATCGTGCCCTTCGCTCTGCCCGATGACTAGAACCGTCGGCTTTTCTTTTTCCATTACTTGAAAAGCAAACGCATTGGATCGGTTGCAGTACTTGCGGCTGCCGGGCGTGCTGCTCGGAAAATTCGCCACACATCCAGAACTTGCCACCTGGAGAATGGAGATCGAGGTCGGTAACACCTTGCGCAGTCCGAAGTTGTACTGTTGGGCGTGGGAGTCTCCCCAGATCATGACCTTGATACCGGTTTTCGGGATATAGCAATCCGTATTGATTGCCTTGCGTGGTTCCATCGTTATCTTGCCTGCCCTGTAGCTTTCCACGTCGAAAAAGTCGCATTCTATCCGGTAAGCTTCAAGAAGCCCCTGCTTGGTGGCGTACGCCCAGTCAGGCAAGGAGTTTTCGAAGTACTGGGCGTACTCGGTCCGCTCATCGACGTCGGTGCCGGGCCGAAAAGGGAGTCCGTTCTGGACAAACGTCCATACACCAGCGGCACCTACCGTGACACCAAAAGCGAGCAAAAGTGCAGCCTTCGGCACTCTGATCCTTGCTTTTCGAAATGGCAATTCTACAAATTTGTAGGTAAGCACGGCGAGAATCAGACTGATGAATATGGCCAGCATAGCGCCGATAAAGTCCAGTTCGTTGGCTCCGACGATTCTCATGTAAGTGATAACTACCCAGTGCCAAAGATAGAGCGGGTAGCTGATCAGTCCTATCGACACCAGCATTCTGTTGGCCATCACGTGCTTGTTAAGCCACGCTTGCGGGCCGGCTACGATCATTAACACTGATCCAGACACCGGCAATAGGGCCAAGAAGCCTGGGAACACGCTATCTTTGTCGATTACCACGACCGATGCAATTAACAGAACCCCGCCCGACAACGATAATACGTTGCGGGCAGCGGCAGAATTATGTATCCGCGATGAAGATATGCCATGAAAGATGCCGTGGTAAGCGGCAATGCTACCGACGAGTATCTCCCAAAATCGGTATTGCGGCATGTAGAAAGCTGCCGAACGACTAACCGTCAGTATGTGGACACCGGCACAAAAAGAAACCAGGACAGTTCCGACAATGATGGGCAAAGCGGCAATTCGCCATCGCCACAAAGCCCAAGCCGCCAGCGGGAACAAGATATAGAACTGCTCTTCGACGCCAAGCGACCATAGATGCAGAAGCGGTTTTAAATCGGAAGCGGTATCGAAATAGCCGTCTTCTTCACACAAAACCAGATTCTGAACAAATCCGACGCTCCCTGCCAGATGCTTGCCCAGCATCTTGAATTCGGTTGAAATCAAGGTGAACCAGCCGACCACATAGCAGGTCACCAGTACCAGCATCAATGCGGGGAAAATCCTGTTGACACGACGTTGATAGAAGTCAGTAAAGCTGAAATCACCTGCGCGCAAGCCCTTAAAGATAATACTGGAGATCAGATACCCGGAAATGACAAAGAAGATGTCGACGCCAATGAAGCCGCCACGCATGGTGGTCGGAAAGGCGTGATACAACACGACAGACAGGATCGCAAGAGCCCTCAGGCCATCTATATCAGGTCGGTACTTCAGATGTCGGTGGGGATATGTTCCTGCATTCACTCGAAATAATCCTTGGCCTCTTGAAGTATCAATCGTGGCCCGATTGCCCGACAATAAAGTCATATTGTTGCACAGTGGCTACGAAATGCACGGCGATATTTACGTCGGATGAGCGGCGTACTGGCAACGCTGCCCCAGTCGGGCAAAGCTGGGCTGGCAACATGAGCAATGTGCTTCATAGTATCGAGCGTAGGTCGCGCGGACAAAGCTCGGGTAGTGGATAATCCGGTATTGAACAGTTCCCGACCTGACGCCACTGTTGGCTGCTCGCATCATGAGCCCGGTTGTTATGGATTGCGTGTAGGCTTTCGTTCGGGGATGCATAGTTGATGTGATGGATACAATCCGGTGCCGTTGAAAATTGCTGAAATTGACTGGTGTTGATGAATGAAGTTGACCGACAAGAGGGTCCGTGTGATTGTAGAAAGTGGGAAATTTGATTGTGGCGGATTAAACCGTAGAGTTCGGTTACGGCACACCACGCTGCTTGTTCGGGCCCTCACGTGCTAAGCGAAGGCATGCCGGACATGCTGCCGCCCGACCAGCATTTCAGCATTTCGCGCTACTGGGAGCAGGGCGACGCCGTCAGCCACCTCGTGGCTTGCGTACTGCTGGCAATGTCGCTGGCGAGCTGGTTTTTCATTTTCGCCAGGGCCTACAGCAGTTGGCGCCTGCGCGGCGCGGCGAGCGCGCTCCACCTGTTCTGGGCCGCGCCCACGGTCACCGACGGTATTACCCTGCTGGCGCTGGCCGACAGCGAAGCTGTTTTCGCCCCGCTGCCGGCCTGCGCCCTGGCGCAAGCGGCGAGCGCGTCCAGTCTGGGCGGCCAGGTCAGCCGCAGCGACCAGATCACGCGCGTGCTGCGCCAACAAATCACCCGCTCCACGCAGCGCATTGAAAGCGGGCTGACGGTGCTGGCCTCGATCGGCGCCACCGCGCCCTTCGTCGGCCTGCTTGGCACCGTATGGGGGATTTACCATGCGCTGGCAAAGGTGTCGGCCGCGGGCGTGCTGCAGATCGACAAGGTGGCCGGCCCGGTGGGCGAAGCGTTGATCATGACTGGCTTCGGGCTGGTGGTGGCCATTCCCTCTGTACTGGCATTTAACGGCTTTAACCGGCTGAACCGGGTGGTGCTTGCCGAGCTCGACGGCTTTGCCTACGACCTGCATTCCTATTTCACCAAATAAGCGAGCAATGGCTTTCGGCAGCTTTAATCCGCAGCGGCAGCAGTCGATGTTAAGCGACATTAACGTCACGCCCATGGTGGACGTGATGCTGGTGCTGCTCGTGATCTTCATCCTTGCCGCGCCGATGTTCACGCATGCCGTCAAGCTGCAATTGCCGGCGGCGGCGGCGGCCCAAGCGGGCGCGCTGCCAGGGAGCATCATGATCGCCATCGACGCCGGCGGCGCCGTATACTGGGACGAAGACAAGGTCGACCTGGCGCAGCTGGCCGAGCGCATGGCGCTGGCGGGCGCCGCCGTGCCGGCGCCCGAGCTGCAGTTGCGCGCCGACCGCAGCACCCGCTATGAAGTCGTGGCGCAGGTCATGGCGGCGGCCCAGATGCACGGCTTGACCAAGATCGGCTTTATCACAGAACCACACAAGGAGAAACAACATGGCCAGCGCTGAACTGAACGGCTCTTCGATTATCAGCTGGGATAGCTTCCACAGCGAATGCCGGCAAGCGTTCGGCTTTCCCGAGACCTACGGCAACACCATGGATGCATGGGTCGATTGCCTGAGCTACCTGCGTGACGAAGATGGTATGAGCAAGTTTCGGCTGAAACCGAATGAAGTGCTGGACATTGTCGTCAAGGACGCCGCCGCGCTGCGCGAGCGCTTGCCCGATCTGCTGGAAGAGATCACGTTTTGCGTGGCCGGGATCAACGAGCGCTACGAGGATTACGGCGAGAAGCCGGCGCTGGCGCTGGTGCTGCGCTAGTGTCCTGAATTGGAAGTTCGTTGTTCATAAATGTTCCGAAATCGCCATGAGGCAAGGAACAAAAGCGGAGCAAGGCCGAGGCCTTGCGAGCATTTTTGACGCAGCATCGTGGGGATTGTCGGAATATTTATACAACGAACTTCCAACTCGGGACACTAGGCTGCAGCAGCGTCGCAGCGTCCTCGGGCACGCGCGCGAGGACGATGTTGGATGTTCGCGTTGCCACATGTTACGATTTTTTCGCTGTCACATCGTGGCAAGACGGCCTTATCGCACTGCCTTCAAGTCGAAATGCGGATTGTAAATCAGTCCCAGCAAGTTCCCGAACGGGTCGCGCAGATCCACCACCTTGATCGCGTCGCCTACTTCCTGGATTGCTGTGTGCACCGTTGCGCCAAGAACGACAATGCGCGCCGTTTCAGCCTCGATATCGTCCACACCCCAGTACACCGTCGCGCCCGCGGTCCCTGGCTCGCCGTCCGGCACCAGGCCCAGTTCAAAGCCGCCAATCTCGAAGCCCACATAAAACGGCTGGTCAAAGTAGGGGGCCTTGCCGAACACCTGCGTGAACCAGTCCTTGGCCTTGGCCAGGTCGGCCACCGGGTACACCGTCGTACGCATTCCGTGAATCATGCTGGTCTCCTCGTTTGCAAAAACCAGAGTGTGCCACTGCACGCCGCCCGTGTCACATGGAAGATGGCAGGAAGTCTGAAGCGCACCAGCACGTACTGACGTGCATGTAGCAAAACTACGAGATTTTATTGTTTACGTATTGACAGTATTTTCAGTTAAGCGTAGATTTATAAACCTACGAGGGCGACAGCATAGTTGCCCCGTAAAATAGCTGTAGTATAAATACAGTTGCTAGACTTATATGACCTCGCAAAGAGGCATCCGCACGGAGACGTTCTTACCTTGCCAACATCGCTGCCCGCCGCCTGCTGACTGACTTCAGCATGCCAACAGGTCGCGTGCCGCAAGACTTGTATCGCATCAACTCGCACCACTTGGCAGCACCCGTATTGCCACGGCCACGCGCCGCGCATGCAGGCTTCTCGCCTGCATGCCTTCACCGAGCAGGCGACCGAGCTTTCAGTCGGTTGCGGGCGAAGTGCGCCCTGGCGATATTGCACCGACCGCTTTGCGGCCGTATTGAACCGTCACGCCCCTGCCGATCGCAGCTGAACGGCAGCTTTCATAAAAACATAAAGGAGATTCGATTGAACACCACAACCAAGAAGTTGCTTCTGGCCGCCAGCGTAGCCGCCTGCTTTGCCAGCCCGACCGTTGCCCGCGCCGCCCCAGGCCAGGTCTATGTCAACCTGTTTGAATGGAAGTACACCGACATCGCGCAAGAGTGCAACCAGGCGCTCAAGCCGGCCGGCTTTAGCGCCGTGCAAATCTCGGTGCCGTCAGAGGCGAAGGCGAACACCAATCAATGGTGGGAACGCTATCAGCCGGCCAGCTACAAACTCGACGGCCGCCTTGGCAGCCGCCAGCAATTGGCCGACATGGTCGCTACCTGCCGCAGCGCCGGCATTGCCATCTACGCCGACGTGGTCTTGAATCACATGGCCAATGGCACGGGCACGGGCGAGGCCGGTTCGACCTACAACAGCGCCAACAATTACCCTGGCCCCGGCTATTTCAGCTCCGATTTTCACCCGCGTTGCACGGTCAATGACAGCAGCGCCCAGAATGTGCAGGAATGCTGGCTGGGCGGCGACTTGCCGGACTTGCGCACCGACTCGGCCAAAGTGCGGCAGGCGGGAGCAGCCTATCTGAGGGACTTGCTGGGCCTGGGTATCGCGGGGTTCCGCGTCGATGCAGCCAAGCACATGAACGCCAACGACCTGAAGTCGATGGTTGACCAGGCCGGGGGACTCAACAGCGCCACGGCGTCGGCGTTTGGCATGACCAAGCCATGGCTCACCGGAGAAATCTTCGGCGGCTTCGGCCCGGTTGGCGAGGACCAGCGCAGTGTGTATTTCGGTCTCGGCAGCATGAACGAATTTAAATACCCGCAAGTCATGCGCGATACCTTCACCCGCAATGGCAGCTCGATCTCGCAACTGGCGTCCCTGTTGCCGATCAATGACACCAGCCCGAATCCGCGCGGTCTGTTTGCCAGCCGCAATGCTACCGTTTTTGTCAGCAATCACGATCTTGAGCGCCACAACGCGTCGCTCACATCGCGCAACAGCGGCAAACTGTTTAACTTGGCCAATATTTTCATGCTGGCTTATCCGTACGGCCAGACCCAGTTGCAATCGGGCTTCAAGCTCACCGGCAATCAGGCTGATGACGCGACCCTTGTGCCCAGCGGGAACATCTACACCAACGGCGTGCCGAACTTCACCAATTGGGACCAGCAACACCGCTGGCGCGAAATCAGCAACATGGTGGAATTTCGCAACCAGACACAGGGCAAATGGCAGATCGACGACTGGGTTACCGACGGCAATGACCGGATTGCCTTCCACCGCGACGACCGGGGCTTTCTGGCCATTAACCGGGATGATGGCAATGCCTGGTCGCGCACCTTCCGCACCGGCATGGCGGCTGGCCGCTATTGCAACGTGATCAACGGAACGCTGAGCGCTGACAAGACGACCTGCAGCGGCGATATCGTCACCGTCAATAGCGACACCACGGCGACGCTGACGATTGCATCGATGAGCGCGACCGGGATTCCCGCCGTCGCCATTCACGCCGGACAAAAAATCGGCCCGTCGGGCGACACCACCGCGCCGTCGGTGCCAGCGGGCCTGACGGGCACGAGCACCAGCAGCTCGGTGACCTTGAGCTGGAATGCCTCGAGCGACAATGCGGGCGGCAGCGGCATGAAAGGTTATAACGTCGTGCGCGACAACGGCGCCCCGATCTTCACCACGGGCACCACCTATGTCGACGCAGGTCGCCTGGCCAACACGACGTACAATTATACGGTTTCGGCGCTCGATCTTGCCGGTAACAGCTCGGCCTTGACGGCGCCGCTTCCCGTGAAGACCCAGACTGGTAGCGTGTGTACGGTGCAAGTCAATTTCCAGGTGAGCGACAACACGACCGTGGTTGGACAGGACGTCTACGTGACCGGCAGTGGGGCCGAGCTGAACAACTGGAGTTCCGATTTGGCAACCAAACTGTCGGGCGCGGCCTGGCCGCTCTGGACCGTCTCGCGCAACCTGAACGCGGGCACTACCTATGAATACAAATACCTCAAAAAAGGTGTCCGGGCATTGCAGTGGGAAGCGGGCGTGAACCGGGCGCTTGCCGTGCCGGCCTGTGGCAGCGCAGCGGTGACCGTGGCGTTGACCAGCTTCCGTCAGTAACAGCAGCATGAATGCGCATTCCGGTCTGTCCTGACCGGTTGCGGCTGGCACCGGCATCGGCGGTCACGAAGCCGGCGTCGGCGGTCGCGACGCCCGCCCGGCATCGCATTGAACGCCGCTGCCCCGTCGTCCAGCCAATCGCCTCCCTCGCTCCTCCCGCCGCAAGGCTGAACCGGTATAATCACCGGTTCATATTCATTTCCGGCCCGCCCATCACCATGCAAGATAAATATAGTCCCGCTGACGTCGAACAAACCGCCCAAGCCCACTGGAAGGCGATCGATGCCTACAAAGCGGTGGAAAACGACCCACGTTTCCCCAAAGGCAAGTATTACGCCTGCTCGATGCTGCCTTACCCATCGGGCAAGCTGCACATGGGCCACGTGCGCAACTATACGATCAATGACGTGATGTACCGCTACCTGCGCATGAACGGCTACAACGTGCTCATGCCCATGGGCTGGGATGCGTTCGGCATGCCCGCCGAAAACGCGGCCATGCAGAACAAGGTGCCGCCGGCGCAATGGACGTACTCGAACATCGCCCACATGAAGGAGCAGATGGAGTCGATGGGCCTGGCGATCGACTGGTCGCGCGAAATGACCGCCTGCACCCCCGAATACTACAAGTGGAACCAGTGGATGTTCCTCAAGATGCTGGAAAAAGGCATCATCTACAAAAAAACGGGCACCGTGAACTGGGACCCGGTCGACCAGACCGTGCTGGCCAACGAGCAGGTGGTCGATGGGCGTGGCTGGCGTTCCGGCGCGCCGATTGAAAAGCGCGAAATCCCCATGTATTACGCGCGCATCACCGACTACGCGGACGAACTGCTCGACTATGTCGACAACAAGCTGCCCGGCTGGCCCGAGCGCGTGCGCACCATGCAGGCCAATTGGATCGGCAAGTCGGTCGGCGTGCGCTTTGCGTTCCCGCACACGATCGCCGCCGCCAATGGCGAGGCGATCAGCGACGGCAAGCTGTACGTCTTTACCACCCGCGCCGACACCATCATGGGCGTGACCTTTTGCGCCGTGGCGCCCGAACACGCGCTGGCGCAGCATGCCGCGCAAACCAATCCTGAACTGGCCGCGTTCATTGCCGAGTGCAAGCTTGGCAGCGTGATCGAAGCGGACATGGCGACCATGGAAAAGAAGGGCATGCCCACCGGCCTGTTCGTCACCCATCCGGTCAGCGGCGAGCAGATCCAGGTCTGGGTCGGCAACTACGTGTTGATCACCTATGGCGACGGCGCCGTGATGGGCGTGCCCGCGCACGACGAGCGCGACTTTGCCTTTGCCAAAAAATACGACCTGCCGATCAAGCAGGTGGTGGCCGTCGAAGGCAAGGAGTTTTCGCTGGAAGGCTGGCAGGAATGGTACGGCGACAAGGAAAACGGCATGTGCATCAACTCGGGCAATTACGACGGGCTTGACCACATCGCTGCCGTCAACGCCGTCTCGGGCGACCTGGCCACCAAGAACCTGGGCGACAAGAAGGTCACCTTCCGCCTGCGCGACTGGGGCATTTCGCGCCAGCGTTACTGGGGCACGCCGATCCCGATGATCCACTGCGCTGACTGCGGCGTGGTCCCGGTCCCCGAAAAAGACTTGCCCGTGATTTTGCCGGAAGACTGCGTGCCGGACGGCAGCGGCAACCCGCTCAACAAGTACGAAGCGTTCCTGCAGTGCGCCTGCCCGCAGTGCGGCAAACCGGCGCGCCGCGAAACCGACACCATGGATACCTTTGTCGATTCGTCGTGGTATTACATGCGCTATACATCGCCGGGCAGCAAAAACGCCATGGTCGACGAGCGCAACGACTACTGGATGCCGATGGACCAGTACATCGGCGGCATCGAGCACGCCGTCATGCACCTGCTGTATGCGCGCTTTTACACCAAGGTCATGCGCGACATGGGCCTGGTCAAGTTCGACGAGCCGTTTGTCAATCTGCTCACGCAGGGCATGGTGCTCAACGAGACTTACTATCGCGACGATGCAGCGGGCAAGAAGAGCTGGTACAACCCGGCTGAAGTCGACCTGACGCTGGACGACAAGGGCCGTCCGCTGGGCGCCGTGCTGCAGGCCGACGGCAATCCGGTGTGCATCGGCGGCACCGAGAAGATGTCGAAGTCGAAGAATAACGGCATCGATCCGCAGGCGCAGATCGGCCAGTACGGCGCCGACACCGCGCGCCTGTTTACGATGTTCGCCTCGCCCCCGGAGCAAACGCTCGAGTGGTCCGACACCGGCGTCGAAGGCGCGTCGCGCTTCCTGCGCCGCGTGTGGGCGTTTGCCTTTGCGCAGGCGCCGCGCGTTACTGCGGCCCTGGCCGCCGGCGAGACCGGGGAAGGCGTCGAAGCCCACAAGACGCTGCGCCGCGAACTGCACAAGCTGCTGCAGCAGGCGGACTACGACTTGAAACGCATCCAGTACAACACCGTCGTGTCAGCCTGCATGAAGATGCTCAACACGATGGAGTCGGCCAAGCTGGAAGACGGCCCGGCCACCGACGCCGTGATGGCCGAAGGCTTGTCGATCTTCCTGCGCGTGCTCAACCCGGTTGCGCCGCACATCACCCACGTGCTGTGGGAAGAGCTGGGCTACGCGGGCGTGCACGGCGACATCCTCAACGTGCAATGGCCGCAGGTTGACCCGGCAGCGCTGGAGCAGGCCGAGATCGAGATGATGATCCAAGTGAACGGCAAGCTGCGCGGCTCGATCAAGGTCGCCAAGGATGCCGACAAGGCGTCGATCGAAGCGCAGGCGCTGGCCTGCGAAGCGGTGCAAAAGTACATCGAGACGCCGCCGAAAAAGGTGATCGTCGTTCCCGGCAAGTTGATCAGCATCGT
Source organism: Massilia sp. TWP1-3-3 (assembly GCF_049897805.1). Classification (NCBI taxonomy): domain Bacteria; kingdom Pseudomonadati; phylum Pseudomonadota; class Betaproteobacteria; order Burkholderiales; family Oxalobacteraceae; genus Massilia; species Massilia sp. TWP1-3-3. The sequence goes on along the minus strand of NZ_JAFCWX010000007.1, from coordinate 123,635 downwards.
GGTCTAGGCATGAGCGCCTTTCGCAGGTTCGCGCTGGTGCCGCTGTTAGTGCTGATGCTGGCAAGCCTGTCGGCCTGCGGCTTTACGCTGCGCGGCTCGGGCGGCACCTACAGCATGCCGTTCAAGAGCATCTACCTGGGCTTTGCCGAGACATCGGCGCTGGGCACTGAGCTGGGGCGCAACCTGCGCGGCGGCGACCGGGTCGATGTGGTCAGCGACATCGGCAAGGCCGAGGCGCGCTTCGAGGTGCTGTCCGAAAAACGGTCCAAGTCGATTCTCTCGCTCAACGCCCAGGGCCGGGTGCGCGAATACCTGCTGAACTACACGCTGGTGTTCCGGGTGCTCGACAACAAGGGCGACGAGCTGTTGACCCCGACCGAAATCGCACTCAAGCGCCCGCTGACCTTCAATGAAAGCCAGGTACTGGCCAAGGAAGCGGAAGAAGCGCTGTTGTACCGCGACATGCAGACCGACCTGGTCCAGCAGATCATGCGCCGCCTGGCCGCGGTCAAACCGAACTGAGACCGGACTGAGACCGAACGATGCAGCTGCGCGTTGATGCACTTGAAGGCCACCTGGCAAAGGCGATCGCACCGTTGTATGTGATCAGCAGCGACGAGCATCTGCTCGCGCTGGAAGCGGCCGACAAGATCCGCCGCGCCGCGCGCGCCAACGGTTTTTCCGAGCGTGATGTGCTGACGGTGGAGCGCAGCTTCAAGTGGGGCGAGCTGCTGGCGGCCAACCAGGAAATGTCGCTGTTCGGCGACAAAAAACTGATCGAGCTGCGCATCCCGACCGGAAAACCCGGCAAAGACGGCGGCGCCGCGCTGCAGGCGTACGCCAAGGCGCTCAGCCCCGACAATGTGACCCTGATCACCTTGCCCAAGCTGGACTGGCAAACTGCCAAGGCGGCCTGGGTTGGCAGCTTGCAGCAGGCCGCGGTGTACATCGAGATTCCCATCATCGAGCGCGCCGCGCTGCCCAACTGGATCGGTACGCGCCTGGCGGCGCAGGGGCAAAGCGCCGAGCGCCAGGGGCTGGACTTCATCGCCGACCGGGTCGAGGGCAACTTGCTGGCGGCGCACCAGGAAATCCTGAAGCTGGGACTGTTGCATGAACCGGGCAAGCTGACGTACGAGCAGATTCACGAAGCGGTGCTCAACGTGGCGCGCTACGATGTGTTCAAGCTGTCCGAAGCCATGCTGGCGGGTGACCCGGCGCGCCTGGTGCGCATGCTGGAGGGTTTGAAAGGCGAGGGCGAGGCGCTGCCGCTGGTTTTGTGGGCCGTCGCCGAGGAAATCAGGACGCTGTTAAAATTGAAATCCGGGATGGCCCAAGGCAGGCCGCTCGGACTGCTGCTCAAGGAGGCCCGGATCTGGGGCCCGAAGGAGCGCATGATGGAACCGGCACTCAGGCGTATCTCGCTGGCGGCGCTGGAAAAGGCGCTGCAGGATGCAGCGCAGGTGGACAAGATGATTAAGGGCCTGCGCGCGAAAGCGTTTGCGGGCGATGTCTGGGATGCGATGCTGCATCTGGCATTGAAGGTCGCACGCGGCTGATCGACGGTTGGGGCAATGCATCTGAACTCAGAGCCGAGCCCGACGTTTTTCGGCCCTGCGGTTCGCCGTCCACGGCGACGCATGGCGGAATGCACTGCGTTTTTCCGCCCTACGCAAATTGCCGCCTGCTTAACGTAGGGCGGAAAAGCTTCGGGCTCTGAGTTCCCCTCGCATTCCGCCAATGCACGTACATAGATAAAGCAAACAAATGAACATTACCGAATACATGCAATCCGTCGGCCAACGCGCCCGCGTCGCCTCGCGCGCCATGGCCCGTGCCGACAGCGCCACCCGCAACCGCGCGCTGCTGCTGATCGCCGACGCCATTGTGCGCGACGCCCCACTGCTGCGCGCCGCAAACCAACTCGACCTCGACGCCGCCCGGGCATCCGGCCTGGCCCCCGCCATGCTCGAGCGCCTTGCGCTGTCCGAATCGGCCATCAACACGATGGTCGAAGGCCTGCGCCAGATCGTCTCGCTGTCCGACCCCATCGGCGAAATCTCGAACCTGAAATATCGCCCCAGCGGCATCCAGGTCGGCCAGATGCGTGTGCCGCTCGGCGTGATCGGCATCATCTATGAATCGCGCCCCAACGTCACGGTCGACGCGGCGGGCCTGTGCATCAAGAGCGGCAACGCCACCATCCTGCGCGGCGGCTCGGAAGCCATCCACTGCAACCGGGCGCTGGCCAAAATCGTGGCCGAAGGCTTGCTCGGCGCCGGCCTGCCGACCGATGGCGTGCAGGTGGTCGACACCACCGACCGCGCCGCCGTGGGCGCGCTGATCACCATGCCGCAGTACGTGGACGTGATTGTCCCGCGCGGCGGCAAGGGCTTGATCGCGCGCCTGATCGATGAAGCGACGGTCCCGATGATCAAGCACCTGGACGGCATCTGCCACGTGTATATCGACGCCAAGGCCGAGATCGCCAAGGCGCTGGCGATCGCCTTCAATGCCAAGTGCCAGCGCTACGGCACCTGCAACACCATGGAAACGCTGCTAGTGGCGCGCGCGATTGCGCCGGCCGTGCTGCCGCAGCTGGTCGCGCTGTACGCAACCAAGGAAGTCGAGCTGCGCGCCGACCCGGAAGCGTTCGCGCTCCTGGCCGGCTACCCGCACCTGGTTGCGGCCACCGACGAGGACTGGAGCACCGAGTATCTCGGCCCCATTTTGGCGATCAAGACGGTGGAGAACATGGACGAAGCGATCGACCATATCAACACCTGGTCGTCGAAGCACACGGACGCCATCATCACCGAAGACTACAGCGCCGCCATGCGCTTTTTGCGCGAGGTCGATTCGGCCTCCGTGATGATCAACGCATCGACCCGCTTTGCCGACGGTTTTGAATACGGCCTGGGCGCCGAGATCGGCATTTCGAACGACAAGCTGCACGCGCGCGGCCCGGTTGGCCTGGAAGGTTTAACATCCTTGAAGTACGTCGTCTTCGGCCACGGCGAAATTCGCAACTGATGAGGTATCGAGCATGCTGATCCGGTTTCGCATCAAGGGATTCAAGAGTCTTGAAGATGTGGACCTGCGTTTTGGCGCCTTGACCGTGCTGGTCGGGCCCAACGATTCGGGCAAGTCGAACGTGCTTGATGCGATCAATTTCCTGTCGCGGCTGTGTGATGGATCTGTAGCCGATGCGGCGGCCGGCGTGCGTCCCTCGGCTGCGTTGTCGCGTGATGCGGTTTCCATTTTCTCCGTGACGCGCCATGGCCGGGCGGAAACCATGACGCTTACCGCCGACTTCCTGGTCGATCAGCACGTGGCGGACCATCAGGGGCACAGGGGAACGAGCGCCGCTACCGCGCTGCGTTATCAAGTCTGCTTGAGGCGTCAGCTTGAAACGGCAGCGGCGCCGGCCGGCATCGTGATCGAGTCCGAAACGCTAGAGGGCATCAGCAGTGCTGAACTTGCCGATCACATCGGCTTTGACATGGCTCCATCATTTCTTGAGTCTCTGCATGCCGGCGCGAGCAGTAAGCATTTCCTGTCGATGGATGCGGACCATCCCGGTACCTTGCTGGTGGCCGCTGAAGAGCGGGGCGCACCGCCCACCCGCTTTGCGCTGGGCGCATCGGCGCGCACGTTCCTTAGTACATGCGAGACGATCGAGCGCCCAACGGCGCTTGCGGCCCGGCGCGAGATGCAGCGCTGGTGCGTCATGCGGCTGGAAGTTGCAGCGCTGCGCCGGCCGGATGGCCTGCATGCTTCGCCCTATCTCGCGCCGGATGGCGCGCATTTGCCGTCGGTACTGGAACGGCTCAATTGCGATGAAGCCATGGTTTACCGGCTCGCAGCCCTTGTGCCCCGCGTGACCCATATCACCGTCGATATCGACCAACTGGCGGGAAGCAAAACCTTCCATGTCGAGACCGTCGGGGAAGGACGCATCGATGCCGCTTCGCTTTCTGACGGCACACTGCGTATGCTCGCCTTTGCCGCGATTGCAATGGACCCGGACCCGGACGGTCTGATCTGTATCGAAGAGCCGGAAAACAGCTTGCACCCGAGCGCGCTGCGCCTGCTCGTTAATCTGATCGGCGAGACGGTTGTGGACGCGAGATTCCCGGTTGATGCGGATAATCCATTACGGCAAATTTTGCTTGTTACGCATGCCCCCAATATCGTACAGGCAGCCGGTATCGACGATGTGCTGGTCGCGGCAACGTATAATCGTGATGGCGCGCGCTTTAGCATATTCAGCCCCTTGGCCGGTAGCTGGCGCGCCCGGAGCGGCGTGCCGAGTGCGGTGGGGTTCGGCGCCTTGCTCTCTTACCTGGAATCAGGGGACGGGGACGCAGTCGAGGCGGACAGTCCGGCCAGCGTTTTGCGCTCATATCGCCACTTGCCGTCGACGTAGGTCAGCGGCTGATGATTCTTCGCTATACGCTTGTCGCCGACGGCAGTTCCGACCAGTTGCTGATGCACGTCATCGACTGGCTGATTGCTTTTCACAGGCCCGATCTGGCAGTAACTGGCAGCTTTGCCCGCGATCTCGGCAGGGTCGGGAGCCGATTGTCGGATCGTCTGCCGGCAGCGCTCACGTTATATCCGTGTGATATGCTTTTCGTGCACCGCGATACCGAAGGAGTCGCTATCGCAGAGCGCGTGCGCGAGATTGACGAGGCGGCGCGGCCCTTGCATTCGCACTGGGTGCCGGTGGTGCCGGCGCGCATGACGGAAGCGTGGTTGTTGTCCGATGAAATTGCGATCCGCGCCGTTGCGGAAAACAAGTATGGCCATGTCAGGCTCGACTTGCCGCCCAAGCGGGAGTGGGAAACAGTGATCAATCCCAAACAAGTACTGTTTGATGCACTGGTGCTTGCCAGCGGAAAAACGCGGCGGGCGCAGGCCAGGTTCTCACTTCCTAAAGCCCGCGCCATGGTCGCTGCGTGGACGACCGATTTTTCACCCTTGCGTGGGCTTGCGTCGTTTGACGCGCTCGAAACAAGCTTGCTCAACGTTCTTATGGATTTCTAAAATATGCTCTGGATTAAAGCTCTGCACATCGTCTTCATCGCGTCCTGGTTCGCCGGCCTGTTCTACTTGCCGCGCATTTTTGTCAACCTGGCGATGGAAACCGACAAGGCCGCCATTGCCCGCCTGCTGCTGATGGCGCGCAAGCTCTACAAATTTACCAACTACCTGTCGATTCCCGCGGTATTGCTTGGCGTGGCGCTATGGCTGGGCTGGCGCGAAATCTTCACCGGCGGCTGGCTGCACGCCAAGATCGCGCTGGTGGTGCTGGCAATTGGCTACAATCATGCCTGTGGCGCCATCCTTAAAAAGTTTGAAAAAGGCGTCAATACGCGCTCGCACACTTGGTTTCGCTGGTTTAACGAGGTGCCGGTCGTGCTGCTGCTGGTCATTGTCATCCTGGTGGTCGTCAAACCTTTCTGATTGGCACAAGCATGGGCAAGACCGTCACTTATTATCTGACACCGCAGTCGCCATGGACCTACCTGGGCCATGAACGCCTGGTGGCACTGGCAAAAATGCATGACGCCAGGATCGACATCAAGCCTTTCGACCTGGGCAAGGTGTTCAGCGTCTCGGGCGGGCTGCCGCTGGCCAAGCGCGCGCCGCAGCGCCAGGCTTACCGCCTGGCCGAGATGGCGCGCTGGGCCACGCAGCTTGATTTGCCACTGAACGTACAACCGAAGTTTTTCCCGGTGCCGCCCGAGCAGGCGGGCAAAATGATCATCGCCGCGCGCACCAGCCTGGGCGAGGATATTTCGCTGGCGGTCGCAGGCGCCATCATGCGCGCCCTGTGGGCCGAAGAAAAAAACATCGCCGACGAGGCCACGCTGGTGCAGGTGGCCGATTTGTGCGGCCTGGACGGGCGCATGCTGCTCAAGTCCGCCGCAACCGCCGGCGTGCAGGAACAGTACGACAAGAACACGGACGAAGCGATCGGCGCCAACGTCTTCGGCGCGCCATGGTACGTGGTCGATGGCGAAGCGTTCTGGGGCCAGGACCGGCTTGATTTCGTGGAACGGGCAATAAGCTAAATTAATTGAGCAATACCAGCAATACCAGCAATACCAGCATTTTTTACACAACGGATAAAGGGTACACCATGGCTTCATATTTTTGTCCTTGCCCGCGCGGCATGGAAGCGGCGCTGGCCGAGGAACTGGGCGAAATCGCGCTCACCAGCACCACCATGAAAGTGCACAATCAAGTGCCGGGCGGCGTGCACTGCTCGGGCGACATCACCGATTCGTACCGCATCAACCTGCATTCGCGCATCGCTTCGCGCGTGCTGATGCGCATCGCCCACCAGAGCTACAAGAACGAGAACGACATTTACGACCTGGCGCTGGCGCAGCCGTGGGAAGACTGGTTCGGCGTGGACCACACGATCCGGGTCGACGTCACCGCCGTCAAGTCCCCCTTGCGCAGCCTGGAATTTACCACGCTCAAGATCAAGGATGCGATCTGCGACCGCTTCCGCGACCAGTTCGACCAGCGCCCGTCAGTCAATACGCGCGAGCCGGACATGCGCATCGTCGGCTTTCTGGACGCGCGCAATTTCACGCTGTACCTCGACACTTCGGGAGAGGCGCTGTTCAAGCGCGGCTGGCGCGAAGAAACGGGCGACGCGCCGCTGCGCGAAAACCTGGCGGCGGGCATGCTGCGCGTGGCCGGCTGGAAGCCTGGCATGGTGCTGTTCGACCCCATGTGCGGCTCGGGCACGATCCTGATCGAAGCGGCGCAAATGGTGCAGGGCATTGCGCCAGGCGCGAGCCGCCGCTTTGCCTTTGAAAAGTTCAACACCTTCGTGCCCGGCCCGTGGCAAGAGATGAAGAACGCCATTGCGCCAAGCGCACTGCCGGCAGAACCAACCATTTTCGGCAGCGACATTTCGGGCGACATGATCGAAATGACGCGCCACAACCTGAAAATTGCCGGCATCCGCTTCGAGGTGCCGCTCAAGCAGATCGAGGCGCAGGAAGTCAAGCCGCCGACCGAGCAGCCGGGCATCCTGCTCACCAACCCGCCCTACGGCGAGCGCATCGGCGTGCGCGGCGACAGCACGGTGCCGGCCGATGAAATGTCGGTCTCGTTCTACTCGGCGCTGGGCACCACGCTCAAGCAGCGTTTCGCCGGCTGGACCGTGTTCCTGTTCACGGCCGACCTGTCGCTGCCAAAACTGCTGCGCCTGAAAGAAGCCCGCAAGACGCCGTTCTTCAATGGCGCGCTCGAATGCCGCCTGTTCAGGTTTGACATGGTGGCCGGTTACAACCGCCGCGAAGAAGCCAAGCCCAAGCAGCCATAAGGAGCGTTGTCATGTTCCCCAGCCCGCCATCGAACCTGCCGCCGGACCCGGTCACCCCGGTGCCGCTGCGGCCGGTGCACCAGATGGCGCTGCCGGGAACGGTGATGCTTGCCACGCTGCTGGCGGGGCTGTCGATGCTGGGGCCGTTTTCCATCGACGCCTACCTGCCGGCCTTTCCCAACATCCAGGCCGACCTGAAGGCCACGCCGATCGAGGTCCAGCAAACCCTGACGGCCTACATGCTGGCCTTTGCCGCCATGGTGCTCTGGCATGGGGCCCTGTCGGATGCTTTCGGGCGCCGCAACGTGATCCTGGTGTCGCTGGTGGTCTTCGCCATCGGCACCTTTGGCTGCGCCGCCTCGCACTCCGTGCACTACCTGTGGATCTTTCGCATTATGCAGGGCGTGTCCGCGGGGGCCGGCGTGGTGGTGGGGCGCGCGATCATCCGCGATCTGTATGCCGACGCGGCGGCGGTGCGCCTGCTGTCGCTGGTGACGATGATCTTCACCATCGCCCCTGCCATCGCGCCCATTTTGGGGGGCTGGATCGTGGCCTATTCCGACTGGCGCACGATCTTCCTCGCCTTGCTGGGCTACACGGTGCTGCTGTTTATCTATTGCTACAAGCGCTTGCCGGAAACGCTGCCGCCGGACAAGCGCCAGCCGTTCAACCCCGGTTTTCTGTGGCAAAGCTACAGCGCCATCTTCAGTTCGCCGCTGTTCCACATGAAAGCCGGGGTGGTCGCGCTCAATTTTGCCGGCTTGTTCCTGTACATCACGGCCGCGCCGGTGATGCTGCCGGTGCATCTGCACCTGGGGCCGGACCAGTTCGGCTGGCTGTTCATTCCGTCGGTCAGCGGCATTTTCATGGGCGCGCTGGCCGCCAACCGGATTGCCGGAAAAATCACGTATGCGCGCCAGATCGGCATCGGCTTTGGCTTTTTGCTGTTTGCCTGCGCCGTCAACGTGCTCTATCACAGTTTGTTTCCGCCAGCGCTGCCGTGGTCGGTCGCGCCGATGTTCATCTACACCTTTGGCATGTCCGTCATCGCCCCGGGCGCCACGCTGCTCACGCTCGACCTGTTTCCCCACATCCGCGGCACTGTCGCCTCGTGCCAGTCGTTCGCGCTCACTTTGCTGGGCGCGCTGGTGGCCGGCGTGATCGCGCCTTTCCTGTCGCACTCGGTGCTCTGGCTGGCTATCGGGCAAGCCTGCTTCGCCCTGCTGGCGCTGGCGCTATGGATCGCGTCGCGTCTGTATCGGCGTTCGCTGGCCCGCAATCCGGCACTGTGACCGCGCTGTAACCCCGCTGCGATATCGACAAAAGAGCAAGATTGCATTTATGCATATTCTTAGAGTTAATTTTGGTGTAGTTATGCTAATATCGTTTTTTCCAAATCCACAGGCGCGGGCCGCAAGCCGCGTCCGGGCTGCATAAAAAAATATTGTCGTGGCTGCGTTGCCGTTGGGCGCCACCTCCAAAATAACGTACGTTGGCGGCTTTTCGAGACGATGCATCAATCAGACAATGATATTCGCAATCGGTTGCTGATTGCCCGTCTGCCGGCTATGCCGCAGATGTTGATCAAGTTGATCGAGCATTTGCAGGCCGACGACCTTGGCATGCAAGCGCTGGCGGCACTGGTGTCAAACGATCCCGGCATGGCCAGCAAGATCCTCGCCGTTGCCAACAGTTCAGCCTATCACCGCAGCGCGCGTGCCATCGGCCTGGAACACTCCCTGATCACGCTGGGCACCGACATGATCAAGCTGCTGGTCATCGGCGAATCGGTGTTCCAGACCTTCAGCAATTTCCCCCATTCCGGCAGTACCGATTTGCGCAGCTTCTGGAAGCACTCGCTGTGCGCCGCCATGATTGCGCGTGACCTGGCCGATCACATCGGCTACGCGCAGGGCGAGGAAGCCTACCTGGCCGGCCTGCTGCATAACGTGGGCCGGCTCGCGCTGCTGGCCACGGCCCCCCAGGAATACGCCTTTAACTTTGCCGCCCGCGACGACGAAGACTTGTGCGCGGTCGAGCAGCGCACTTTGCACATCACGCACGCCGAGGCGGGCGCCTGGCTGATCGAACGCTGGCACCTCGACTCCTTTCTGGCCGACGCCGTGCTGTACCACCACGAGCCGAGCAGCAAGCTGGCCGACAGCCATCCCTTGATCCGCATCGTGCGCGTGGCGCACCTGCTGGCCACCCACGGTATCGACGGCGCCGACGTGGCCGAAGGCTTGCCGCTGTGCGGGGTGGACCTGGAGCAGGCCGCCGCCATGTGCGCCGCCGCCGCGCAAAAAGTCGGCAAGGCCGCCGCCGACCTGGGCATCGACCTGGCCGGCGCCGACCAGATCGATCCGCCGCCGGCGTACGCGCCAACGCTGCGCGACCCCGTTCAGCAACGCCTGTCGGACGACGTGCGCAGCCTGGTGCTGGTGTCCGAAGTGGGCCAGGCCTTTGCGCGCCAGCAGGGCGAAAGCGCGCTGCTCGAAGCGATGACGCGCTCGGCGCGCATCCTGTTCGACTTCGACAACGCCATCATCCTGCTTGAAAACGCCAGCGGCCATGCGCTGGTGGGCACCCCGAGCGGGCAGCAGCAGCGCGTGGCCGAGTTCTCGGTCCCGCTCGACAAGGGCGGCGCGCTGGCCGACGCCGCGCTGGAACGCCGCCTGGCCTTGATCCCCGGCGAGGCGCATCAGATCGGCCTGGCCGAGCAGCAGCTGCTGCGCATCCTGGGCACCGACGCCATGCTGTGCGTGCCGCTGGTGGCCGGCATGCGCTGCCTAGGCGTGTTGGTGGGCGGCGTCGCGCCATGGCAGGCAGCCGCGTGCAAAAATCGCGAGCGCTTCCTGCACGCGTTCGGCGCGCAGGCGGCCAACGCGCTTGAAACGGCGATGGCCGGGCGCGGCCACGCGCGCCGCCAGCTGGCGCACGTGGCCGAGGAATACCGCGAAGCGTCGCGCCGCGTGGTGCACGAAGTGAACAACCCGCTGTCGATCATCAAGAATTACCTGAGCGTGCTGGACGACAAATTGAACCGGCAGGAACCGGTGGTGGGCGAGATGTCGATCCTGAACGAGGAAATCGACCGCGTCGGCCACCTGATCAACGGCCTGACCGAGGTGCCGATGCTAGACGGCGCGCGCAGCACCAGCCTGGCGCGCGTGGTGGACGATGTGCTGCGCCTGTTTCACGCCACCGGCTTTGTGCCGGCACAGGTGGCGCTGACGTCCACCATGAGCAGCGTGTGCGGCGACATCGCGTGCGACGCCGACGTGATCAAGCAGATCCTGGTCAACCTGATCAAGAACGCGGTGGAAGCCATGCCGGACGGCGGCAAGATCGAGATCGCCGACCGCAATCACGTCAAACGCGACCATCGCCTGTATGTGGAACTAGTGGTCAGCGACGACGGTCCGGGCCTGCCGCCGGACGTGCTGGCCACGCTGTTTAAGGCCGCGGGCACCGGAGGCACAAAGAGCACAAAGAGCACAAAGTGCACAAAGAGCACAAAGAACGCCGGTGGCGCCAAGGGTGGCCGGCAGCGCGGCCTTGGCCTGTCGATCGTGCACGCCCTGGTGACCAAGGTGGGCGGCATGGTGGCCTGCCGCAGCGGCCCGGGCGGCACCGTCTTCGAGATGCTGCTGCCGGTGGCCGCTAGCGCGTTGGCCAGCGTGGCCTTTACCTCGCCCGCGTTCGACGCGGCTAGCGCCCAATGACGCCACGTCACCCGGGCATGATCGACCCTTCGGCCCTGCTGCACGACGCGGTCGGCGCGCCGGCCCAGTTCGAGCTGGAGATGTTGCCGCGCCTGCTGCTGGTCGACGACGAACCGCGCCAGCTCGCCTCGCTGCACGACCTGCTGCGCGAGCGCGGCTACCATTTGCATACGGCCGCCACCGGCAAGGATGCGCTCGGTCTGCTCACCAGCCTGCGCTTCGACCTGGTGCTGCTCGACCTGCGCCTGCCCGACATGAGCGGGCACGCGATCATGGACTTCATCAACGAGCAGGCGATTGCCGCCGACGTGATCGTGATGAGCGGCGACGTCGGCATCGAGGCGGCCATCGGCGCCTTGAATCGCGGCGCCTACGGCTACCTGCGCAAGCCGTACAGCCGCGAGGAGCTGCTCAAGACGGTGACCAACGCGCTGCAGCAGCGCCGCCTGCAGCACGCCAACCGGCGCATCGCCTCGCAGCTGGAAAACTCCGAAAAGCTGTACCGCTACCTGGTCGACAGTTCGCCCGACATCATTTACACGCTCAATCACGAAGGGCGCTTCACGTTCATCAACGACCGCGCCTACCAGCTGCTGGGCATCGCGCGCGAGGAGCTGATCGGCAAGCATTACACGATCCTGGTGCACGACGAAGACCAGGAGCGCGCGCGCTACGTGTTCAATGAGCGGCGGGTGGACGAACGGGCCTCGCGCAATGTCGAACTGCGCCTGAAATGCAGGAACGGCAGCGGCCACGGCGCCGAGCGCACCTTCAGCAATACCTTGATGACGATCTCACTTAATGCGATCGGCATGCACGTGCCCGACGAGGATGTGCGCAAACTGGAGTTCTTCGGCACCTACGGCGTGGCGCGCGACATCACCGACCGCAAGCACGCCGAGGAAGTGATCTCGTACCAGGCCTACCACGACATCCTGACCGACCTGCCCAACCGCATGCTGTTCAAGGACCGCCTGGGGCTGGCCGTGATCCAGGCCAAGCGCAAGGGCGCCGAGCTGGCCGTGATGTTCATCGACCTTGACCGCTTCAAGCTGGTCAACGACACGCTGGGCCACGTCAAGGGCGACGAACTGCTCCAGCAGGTGGCGCTGCGCCTGAAGGAATGCCTGCGCCGCGGCGACACGCTGGCGCGCCAGGGCGGCGACGAATTTACCATCGTGCTTCCGGAACTGGTGCAGCGCGAGGACGCCAGCGCCATCGCTCAGAAATTCCTGGAAAGCCTGCACCAGCCGTTCGACCTTGACGGCCATGAAGTGCACATCTCGGCCTCGATCGGGATCGCGGTCTATCCACATGACGGCGAGTCGATCGACGAACTGCTGCGCCACGCCGACATTGCCATGTACCAGGTCAAGGCGCTGGGCAAGAACGGCCACAGTTTTTATCACGACTCGATGCTCGACGTGTCGCACCAAAAGATCGCGCTCGAACAGAGCTTGCGCAAGGCGCTCGAGCAGAACGAACTGGAGATGTACTACCAGCCGCAGATCGACGTGGTCACCGGGCGCATCGTGGGCGCCGAAGGCTTGATGCGCTGGAACCATCCGCAGCGCGGCCTGCTGACGGCAGGCGAGTTCCTGCCGTTCGCCGAGGACAATGGCTTGATGCTGCCCATTTCGGACTGGATGCTCGGCGCCCTGTGCCGCGACATGCAGATCTGGAATGCGGCCGGCGGGCAGTCGATCCGGCTGTCGCTGAACCTGTCGCCGCAATACCTGGACCGCGGTGATTTCTTCGAAAAGATGCGCGGCGCGCTGGTGCGCTACGGGATTTCGCCGGCCCAGATCGAGGTTGAAATCACCGAGAACATCTGTATCCGCAGCCCGCAGTACGCCATCGAGCAGCTCAATAAATTGTGCCAGCTGGGCGTGTCGGTGGCGATCGACGATTTCGGCACCGGTTACTCGTCGCTGTCCTACCTGCACCGCTTCCCGATCCACACCATCAAGATCGACCAGTCCTTCGTCAGGGAGATCGACGACGAGCATGGCCATTATCCGGTGATCCTGGCAATCATCTCGATCGCACGCGGACTCGGCCTGCATTTGATTGCCGAGGGCGTCGAAACCGACGTGCAGGCGCGCTACCTCAAGTCGCACGGCTGCGTGACGATGCAGGGCTATCTGTTTCACTTTCCGGTGACGCTGGCGTCGTTCATCTGCGTGCTCGAAGAGCATTTTGCGGTGCCCGACAGCGCCGCCCCGGCCGCGCTCATGGCGTGATACTGTCCGTCACGCCACGGGTCACTCCGGCTCGGCGGGTCCACCCTGATTGCGTTGTTCAAGCAGGCCATACAAACGGCGCTGTGCACGATCGCGAATGTCGGACAGTTCGGCAATGCGCCTTTCGATTTCGCCCACCTTGCTTTGGTAAAGACCGATCACGTCTGCGCAGATGCGTTGCCTTGGGCGGGGATCGAGCATCAATGCCACGGGGCCGATTTCATCGAGGGTGAAGCCATTGCGAAGCAGCACCCGAATGCGCAGGACGTGTTCCACTGCGGCCCCGTCAAACTGGCGATAGCCGTTGCTGCTTCGCGTGGCCACCAACAGGCCACACTGTTCGTAGTGACGAATGACGCGCACGCTGCATTGGGTTTTCTTCGCCAGCACACCAATTAACATCAACATTGCTCCATCACGTTTTCAAGGCCAAGGCGATCCCCCTGTTGGGGGGCGCTCCAATGTGCCAAAGTGTAGCCTAGTCGGCGCCACTTATTTGAACGGATCCCCGTCGCCGCCCGCAGGCATTGAATGGTCCGCGGTATCGGTGTCCCAGGTTGCCGATAGAACGCACCAGCGCCGCCCATCGTGCAAGAGCTGGAAACTGTTGACCCCGCGGCTTTTATCGACGCCGCCAGGATGCTCGCGCGTTTCGTAGCCGCTCCAGACGTGTGCAATATGGCCGAACTGTTGAACGCGCTGAAAAATCTCGCGTTCATAGAAACCTACCTTGGCGAACAGTCGCTCGTTCAGCGCGATGAATGCGGGGAGCGTTTGCGGCGCCGCTGCAAAGCCAAGGGCAGGGCGATGCTGGGTCGGTGTAATGAGGGCGCCCGGCGCATGCAAGCCTTCCAGGCGCGCCCAGTTCTTCGCGCTGTTGGCCGGTCCCGACACGGTGTCGTAAAGGGCCTTGACCAAGCTGTCTGGGCTTGCCGCGGCGGGGTCAGCGCGCTGCGCGCCGCAGGCGCTCTGCTCGGCGCGTGTTGCGTCTTCAGCGCGGCATGCGGCCGGCAAGGCGCTCAGCAAGCCGAGCAGCAACCCAGGCAACAACAGCGGGGCGGTCCATCGTGCAGGGATGACGCCTGCGAGGTTTCTCAGTATGTTCATTTGATTGCCTTGTGTAGCATCAGGCCGGATTGCCTAACGCCTGGCCAGGGTAAGGTCTGACACTAGTGTCATGGTCAAGCAGAAAACACGCGCCACGCGTGACGCATGCATATCAAAAATAACTCCCGCGGTCGCCGGTCGGGCCCCCCGCCTCTGGCAAAATGAGCGGTCAACCCCACGCCCAGGCCACCATGAAAAAACTTCTCGTCCCCCTTGCCATCGCCATGCTGGTGTCGGCCCTTCCGGCACACGGTGCCAGCCCCGCGCCAGCGCCGCTCGACCGCAATGCCTACACCATCGCGCATAAAAAATTCGTGCTCTCGAACGGCCTGACGCTGATCGTGCACGAAGACCATAGCGTGCCGATCGTGGGCGTGAACCTGTGGTACCACGTTGGTTCGCGCAACGAAAAGCGCGGCAAGACCGGTTTTGCCCACCTGTTCGAACACTTCTTCTTCAATGGCTCCGAAAACCATCCCTTCGGCTTTCGCGAAGCGATGGACGACCTGGGCGCGAACAACCGCAACGGCACCACCAACAACGACCGCACCAACTTCTTTGAAGACGTGCCCGTGTCGGCGCTCGAGCGCACGCTGTTTCTCGAGTCGGACCGCATGGGCTACCTGGCCAACTATATCTCCAAGGACATGCTCGAGCGCGAACGCGGCGTGGTCCAGAATGAAAAGCGCCAGGGCGAGAACCAGCCCTACGGCAAGGTGTGGGGTGAAATCGGCGCCAAGATGTATCCGTATTCGCATCCGTATTCGTGGCCCGTGATCGGCTCCATGGACGACTTGAACGCGGCCTCGCTGGCCGACATCAAGGAATGGTACCGCACCTTTTACGGTCCGAATAACGCGGTCATCGTGCTGGCCGGCGACGTGACGCCGGAGGCGGCGCTTGCGCTGGTGACCAAGTACTTCGGCGCCATTCCCCCCGGCCCGGCGCTGCCGCGGCTGGCCACCTGGATCCCCAAATTGGAAAGCAATATCCGCGACGAGATGGAAGACCAGGTGCCGCAGGCGCGCATTTACCGCGCCTGGCATGCGCCAGCCACGCGCGACGCGGAACTGCAGCGCCTTGGCCTGTTGTCGGGCGTGCTGGCCGGCGCCAAGAGCGCGCGCCTGGAACGGCGCCTGGTCTACGAAAAAGGCCTGGCCACGGCGGTGTCGGCCGGAATCGACGACAATGAACTTGGCAGCACCTTCGTGCTCACCGCCACCGTCAAGCCGGGCGTGGACCCGGCGCTGGTCGAGAGCGAACTCGATGCGGTGCTGGCCGAGCTGCTCGACAAAGGCCCCACGGCGGGGGAACTGGCACGGGTAAAAACGTCGTCCCTGGCTGGCTTTTCGCGCGCTATCGAGCGCCTGGGCGGCATGGGCGGGCGCTCCGACGTGCTGGCCCAGAGCATGACCTACAGCGGCAAGCCGGACTTCTATCTCGACCAGCTCGAGCAGATGCAGGCCGCAACGCCCGCGCAGGTCAGGCAGGCCGGCCTGAACTGGCTGCGTGCGCCGCACTACACCATGACGGTGCGCCCGCTTGCCAAGCTGGCGGCCGGACCCGCGACGCTCGACCGCAAGCTGGTGCCGGCGCTGGGCACCGCGCCCGACGTCGCATTCCCGGCCATGCAGCGCGCACAGCTGAAGAACGGCGTCAAGGTGGTGCTGCTCGAGCGCCATTCGGCGCCGATCGTCAACGTGGCGCTGGCGCTGGACGCCGGCGCCGCCTCCGACAGCGTGGGCAAGGGCGGCGTAGCCTCGCTGGCGCTGGACCTGCTCGACAAGGGCACCCGAACGCGCGACACCTTTGCGCTGTCCGACGCGCTCGAGTCGCTCGGCGCGCGCCTGTCGACCGGCACCAGCGCCGACCTGTCATTCGTGCGCCTGCAGGCCACCGCGGCCAACCTGGCGCCGTCGATTGCTCTGCTGGCCGACGCCGCGCTCAACCCGGTGTTCGCAGCTGACCAGTTCAGCAAGCAAAAGCAGCGCCGCCTGGCGCAGATCGCGCAAGACCAGGCCAGCCCCACCGGCCTGGGCCAGCGCGTGATGCCCGCCCTGTTGTACGGCGCCGGCCATGCCTACGGCAAGCCGGCCGCCGGCACCCAGGCCAGCATCGCCCCGCTCACGCGCGAGGACTTGCTGGCCTGGCACGGCGCCTGGTTCAAGCCGGGCAGCGCCACCATCGTGGTCACCGGCGACACCACGCTGGCCAAGGTGATGCCGGCGCTGGAAGCGCGTTTCGGCGCCTGGAAGGGTGGCGCGGCGCCGGCCAAGCCGGCCGTCACGGTCGCGCCCACGGCAGGCAAGCGCGTGTTCCTGATCGACCGTCCGGATGCGCCCCAGTCCACCATCATGGCGGCCCACATCTCGCAGCCGGCGGGCCAGCCGGAAGACCTGGCGATGGAACCGGTGATGCAAAATTTCGGCGGCATGGCGACCTCGCGCCTGAACCGCAACCTGCGGCTCGACAAGCACTGGAGCTACGGCACCTACGGCCAGTTGACGGGTGTGCGCGGCCAGCGCGCCTTCATCGTCACCGCCCCGGTGCAGACCGACAAGACGCGCGAAGCGATGCAGGAAGTGGCCAAGGAGATCGGCGGCGTGGCCGGCGCCCGGCCCCTGGCCGGCGCCGAATACGCGAGCATCATGCGCAACATGACGTCGCGCCTGGCGGGGCGCTTCGAAACCATCTCCGCGCTGGAGGGGGCCGCCATCACGTCGATTAGCCTGAACCTGGCGGACGACTACTGGCCGCGCTACGCGGCCAATATCCGCGCCCTGGGCGAGCCGCAGCTGGCGGCAGCGGCAGCGAAGTACGTGCATCCCGGCGAAGTGGTGTGGCTGGTGCTGGGCGACCTGAAAAAGATCGAAGCGGGCGTACGCAGTCTGGGCTGGGGCGAGGTGACGGTGCTCAATGCCGAAGGCGATCCGGTAGCGCGCTAGGAGTCTGCGCGGCGCCCACCGATGGTGTAATATACTGTATGCGCATACAGTGCATCTCACCATAGGCGGGCGCAACATGGAACTGATGGACAAGCTTGAAATTCTGGCTGATGCAGCCAAGTACGACGCTTCGTGCGCCAGCAGCGGCGCGCCGAGGCGCAGCTCGGAAGGCAAGGACGGCATCGGCGCCACCAACGGCATGGGCATTTGCCACAGCTATACGCCGGACGGGCGCTGCGTGTCGCTGCTCAAGATTTTGCTCACCAATTTCTGCGTGTATGACTGCCAGTATTGTGTCAACCGGCGCACCTCCAACGTGCCGCGCGCCCGCTTTGCCGTGGATGAAGTCGTCAAGCTGACGGTCGACTTTTACCTGCGTAATTACATCGACGGGCTGTTTCTCAGTTCGGGCATCATCCAGTCGGCCGACTACACCATGGAGCAACTGGTGGCCATCGCGCGCGAACTGCGCGAAGTGCACAATTTCCGCGGCTACATTCACCTCAAGACCATCCCCGACGCCGATCCGCTGCTCATTGCCGCCGCCGGCAAGTATGCCGACCGCCTCAGCGTCAACATCGAGTTGCCCACCGAAGGCAGCATCACGCGCCTGGCACCTGAAAAAAGCGTGCATACCATCAAGCTTGCCATGGGCAATATCCGCCGCAAGCTCGATGAAAAAGCCGCGGAGCCCGGCTCGCCCAAGTTCGCACCGGCCGGGCAAAGCACGCAAATGATCGTCGGCGCCGACGCCAGCGACGACCAGACCATCCTCACCACGGCGCAAACGCTGTACGGCAGCTACAAGCTCAAGCGCGTGTACTATTCGGCCTTCAGCCCCATTCCGCAAAGCCCGGGCACGGTGCCGCTGGCGCCGCCGCCCATGCAGCGCGAGCACCGGCTGTACCAGGCTGATTTTCTCATGCGCGGCTACGGGTTCAAGGCGGGCGAACTGCTGCCGGCGGCGGGCAACCTGGCGCTTGACATCGACCCCAAGCTGGCCTGGGCGCTGGCGCACCGCGAGCATTTTCCGCTCGACCTGAACATGGCCGACGAAACCATGATCGCGCGCGTACCGGGCATTGGCCTGCGCAACGCCAAGCGGCTGGTGGAACTGCGCCGCCTGCGCCGCATCCGTTACGCCGACCTCACGCGCCTCAGGTGCAGCATGAAAAAAATAGCGCCTTTCATCGTCACGGCCGATTACCGGCCAGCAGGTGGCGGCACCATTGCCTCCGAGGTGCTGCGCCGTTCCATGGCCGAGCATTCACCGAAGCAGCTGGACTTATGGACGGAACTCCAGGCAGCCTGAGCGGCGGTACGAGCGGCGGCATGCGTCCGGCGAGCGCGGCGGCCGCCGCCGCAGCGGGGCGCCCGGTGCTGGTCCATTCCTTTGACGAATGGCGCCTGGCCGCGCGCGACCTGCTGGCCCACCAGGTGGCGCCCCACCTGGTGCAATGGATATCGCACAAGGATGACGGCGACCTGTTTTCGCAGCCGGCCGAACCAGAGGCGGCGCCCGCAGCCAAGCAGGGCAGTCCCACGGTGCGCATTTCGCGCAAACTCATGGACATGCTGCAAACGGCGGCCTGCTGCCGCGTGCCCAACCGCTGGTCGTTCCTGTACCTGGTGCTGTGGCGCTGGCAGCAGGGCGAAAAGGATGTCATGTCGGCGGCCGACCAGGATGGCGCAAAACTGCACGCCATGGTCAAGGCCGTCCACCGCGAAGAGCACGACATGCATGCCTACATCCGCTTCCGGGAGCGGCGCGAGGAAGCGGGCGCGCCGCGTTTCGTGGCCTGGTTCGAGCCGTCGCACGACGTGTTGCCGCAAGTGGCGCGCCACTTCGCCGCCCGCATGGGGCGCATCACCTGGATGATCGCCACACCCGAAGCGTCGGTCATGTGGGACGGCGCCACGCTGCACAGCACCGGCCCCTTGATGCGGGGGCCTGAAGACATCGATGACGCGGGCGAAGCGCTGTGGCTCACCTACTACCGCAGCATTTTCAACCCCGCGCGCCTGAATGCCGACCTGATGCACGGCCACATACCGTCGCGTTTCTGGAAAAACCTGCCCGAGGGCAGCGTCGTGCCCGAGATGGTGTCGCAGGCGGCGGCCGGAGCGCGCAAGGTGGGGCAAACGCGCAGCGTGGGCGAGCGCGGCGGCACTGTCATTCCCATCGCCGCCAGCAAGGCCCAGCCGCAGCGCGACGTACCCAGCACGCTTGACGGCTGCCGCCGCTGCGAGCTGTGGAAAGACGCCACCCAGGCGGTACCGGGGGTGGGGCCGGTGGCGGCGCGCCTCATGCTGGTGGGCGAGCAGCCGGGCGACCAGGAAGACTTGGCGGGGCAGCCATTCGTGGGGCCGGCAGGGCAGTTGCTGGACCGCGCGCTGGCGCAGGCACAGGTGGAGCGGCGCGAGGTGTACCTGACCAACGCCGTCAAGCATTTCAAGTGGGAGCTGCGCGGCAAGCGCCGCATGCACAAGACGCCGGCGCAGCGCGAGATCGAGGCGTGCAGTTACTGGCTCGACAGCGAACTGGCGCACGTCAAGCCACAGGTGGTGGTCGCGCTCGGCAGCACGGCCTTGAAGGCGGTGACGGGCAATCCGCATGCCGCGCTCAAGGATGTGATGGGCAAGCCGTTCCTGCACCAGGGGCGGTGGATTGTTGTCATTTACCATCCCTCATACGTGTTGCGGGTGCCGGGGGCGGACCTGAAGGCGCAAGCATTTAATGCGATGGTGGAGGGCTTGCGCGAAGCGAAGCGGCTGGTGGCGCAGGCGATATAGCGGGCGGCATCATTGTGCGCCGCGCGCGAAATGGCGCACGCGTGCGCGGTGCTGGCGCGGTGCTGGCTTAATGCGGCGCGCTGTGTACAAAGCGCAGCGCGGATATGAAATTGCCGACCAGCCGAGCCGCCTTACATCGTCCTCGGGCGCGAGGCAGTTGCAAAAGCGTGGGCCACCGCGTCGGAAAAGGCCGAAGGCGCCTGGGCGGCCCCCTTTTTCGACAAGCGCCGTCGAGACGCGTGGCGGAATGCGGGCCTTGCCCTTTTCCGCCCTACAGTTCGTGGGGCGTTCAGTCCAGCAAGGTTCCGGCAAGCGCTGTCGAAACACTTGGCGCAGTGCCGGCCTTACCCTTTTCCGCTGGAGCGGGTGCGGCTCTACAGCGCGACTGGGATCGCACGCGGCCTCGCAAACCTTGTGTCCTGAGTTGAAAGTTAGTTGCTTATAAATGTTCCGAAATCGCCGAGAGACAAGGAACAAAAGCGGAGCAAGGCCGAGGCCTTGCGAGCATTTTTGACGCAGTATCGCGGCGATTCTCGGGATATTTATTCAACGAACTTACAACTCAGGACACTAGTGCAACACCCTCGCGACCCACGAAAAAAAACCAGCCCGCAGGCTGGTTTTTTGCAACAGCTAGCGCGTGCTTAGAAACGATAGTTCAGCGCCAGATTATAAATGCGGCCCAGCTGGCTGAAATGCGAGCCATCATAGGTCACCATCGCATAACGCTGGCTGAACGTGATCGCATCGGACTCACGCTGGGCAAACGTACGACCGGACGCATCCTTGGTGTTGTTCGCCAGCGAAGCGGCGCCGGCGGCGTTGTTGGCCTTGAATTCCCACTCAGGCGTGACGTCGAACAGGTTGTTGACGTTGAACGTCAGCGTCATGCGGTCGGTCAGCTTGTAGTTCACGGCAAAGTCCGTCACGGTCTTGGTCTTGAACTTGGTGTCGATGTCCAGCGTGCTCAGGTCGGCCTGGTGAAAGCGCGTTGGCCCGAACACGGTGTTGTTCAGCGAGAAGTTGACCTTGTTGTAGTCCAAATCGAGGCCGGCGATGACCTTGAACTTCGGACGCGACGTGAACATCAGCGCTTCCTGGGTCTCGTCAAACACGGTCTTCTTCTCGGCAGCGATGAACTTCGTATTGTGAATCGCACCATCGCGCTCGTTCTTGAACGTGTAGTTGCCCGACAGGTTGACGGCCAGCTTGCCCGACGCCAGGTTCAAGTTCTTGCGGCTGTACACAACGTCCAGACCCGAAGTACGGGTGTCGAGCGCGTTCAGGAAGAAGTTGCCCGCCACCGCATTGTACGGCGCCAGCTTGGCGTTGATCGCAGGGGTACCCTTGATTTCCTTGCTCAGCACGATACGGTCCGACAAGCCGATGTTGTAGTAATCGAGTGTCATGCTGGTGTTGCTGTCAGGCTGAACACCGATACCGAGCGTCAGGCTTTTCGATTTTTCCGGCTGCAGCGAGCCGATGTCGAACCCGCGCGTGACCGGGGAATCGTTGTTGAAGATGCGCGACACTTCGATCTTGCCGCCGACGAAGGAGTACTGCGCCTTCTCGGTGTAGAGCTGATGCAGCGACGGCGCACGGAAGCCGGTCGAGAGCGAACCGCGCAGCGTGACCTTGTCGTTGAGCTTGAAGCGGCTGCTCAGCTTCCAGACGAAGGCGTTGCCGAAGTCGCTGTAGTTCTCGTAGCGGCCAATCGCGTCGACCAAAAAGCGCGGGGTGATGTCGAAGGTGCTGCCGACATACGCGCCGTAGTTCTGGCGGGTATGCCGCTTCGAAAATTCCGGATCATTGCCGGCGTAGGAATCGGCGCCCAGGCCGGTGTACGACGCCCTGTCGCCAGCCTTGAGTTCATATTCTTCCCAGCGCAGTTCGGTACCTGCGTACACGTTGACGGTGTCCGAAATCTGCTTGGACGTGTCGCCGTTGAACACATTGTGCTTGAACACGGAGCCGCCCGCGTCAAAGCTGGTTGGAGAAAGCGCGCCCAGCGAACGGTTGATGGTGTGCTCGACCAGGTACTTCTGCTCGTTGCCGCCCGTGGTCCAGCTGAAATCGGTCATCCAGCCGTTCAGGTCTGACTTGATGCCGACGGTGCCGTTGTAGTCGCGCAGGGAACCGTTGAAGGTCGGCCCGTAACCGGCGTATGCCTGTCCGGACGGGGTCAGCCTGCCGAAGTCGGTATCTTTCCAGTATGGCGTGCGGAAGTTCGCATAGCTGAACACGTCCTTGTCGATGTACGCGAAGTTGGCGTAGACCTTGGTCTTGTCATCGATGTTCAGGCCGGTGTTGACCAGAAATTTCTTGGCCTTCGTTTCAGGCGAGCCATTGATGTTGCGTCCGTCCGGGTACTTGCTCAGGAAGGCGTTCACTTCGGCCAGCGGCACTCCGAACGTGTCCGCCTCGCCCGCTGCGCTCAGCGGGGTGGAACGGTTCGACAGGCCCACCTTCGAGATATCGATGGTGTAGTTGACGAAGCCGCGACCGTCCAGCAGGCTCACGCCATGGTTCAGGCTGACACTGCGGGTCTTGCCGTCGCCTTCGCTGGTCTGGCCGACGCGCGCGGTCAGGGAACCTTCGCTCGGGCTGTCTTTCAAGATGACGTTGACGACGCCGGCGATGGCATCGGAACCGTACTGGGCCGATGCGCCGTCGCGCAGCACTTCGATGCGTTTGATGGCGTCGGCCGGGATGGCCGAAATGTCGGAACCGGTTTCGCCGCGTCCTGGCGAGGTTTGCGTGTAGACCAGCGAGCTGGCGTTCTTGCGCTTGCCGTTGATCAGGATCAGCGCGCGGCTAGGACCCATGTTGCGAATTTCGTAAGGATCGAGCAGCGAGGTGGCATCGTTGACCGGCGTTTGCACCGTGTTAAACGATGGCACCCGAAAACCCATGGCTTTGTCCAGCGAGTTCTGGCCGGACCGGGTCAGTTCCTTGGCCGACAGAATGTCGACCGGGACCGGGGCATCCACCACGGTGCGCTGCGAACCGCGGCTACCGGTGGAGACGATGGTGACCTTCTGGATCTCTTCGGCCGGGCTTGCTGCAGGCGTTGCCGCCGCCGGCGCATTGCTGTCTTGCGCTGCGGCCATACCGCTGCAGAGCATGAGTACTGCAATGTGGATTGCTGTTGCTTTTGTCATGAAGTTCTTCCTTAGGCAATGCGTTTTCAGAAAAATTAAACCACGTAGTCGTGTCCCTGCATCCGTGTTCGGATGCCAAAGTCGCTGCGGCAAACAGTCCGCAGCGCTTTTTTTATTGTTGTCACCATCCTCCACCGGCAACGGCGAGCGAACCCGTCGAGAAGGCGGATCGCCCTGCGGCTTAACTTGCCGCTAACAATGTATAGACAGATAGAAAAGATGTCTATTCATTCCTTAACCCGAATGCAAGCAGTGCATAAATACAACATTGGACGGGTAAAACGTACTGACAACGGCGCCTGCAACCGTGGCCGTCGCCGTTTTGCGCGCATGCATATCCGAAAAATGAGGGTGGCGGGCAAACAGCGCCGTATCATGTGCGCCTATCGAAAACCAGGAGATTGGCATGTGGCGAATCGGCTGTATCGCGTTGGGCGCGCTGTTGTCGGCGCCGGCCTGCGCGCAAACACAAGCGGCCCAGGCGGTTGTGGCGGCGCCCGACAAGGTGCTGGTGGTGGGCCAGCGTCCCGGTCCTGGCTTGTGGAAAATTTCCAAGGGCGACCATGTACTGTGGGTGTTCGCCGCCTATGCGCCCTTGCCGGTGCAGATGCAGTGGCGCTCGCAGCAAGTTGAGGCCATCGTGGCCCAGTCGCAGCAATATCTGGCGCCGCCGACCGCCGGAACCCACGTGGGCTTGTGGAAGGGACTGCAGCTGCTGCCGCACGTGGTGGGCATGCGCAAAAACCCGGGCGGGGCGATGCTGCGCGACACGGTGCCGGCCGACGTGTACGCGCGCTGGCTGGTGCTCAAGGCCAAGTACGGCGTCGGCGACGAGGCCGAGAGCGAACGCCCGATCTTCGCCGCCCAGACCCTGTATAGCGCCGGCCTGCGGCACGCCGGCTTGTCGAATAACGACGACGTGGCCAAAGCGGTCGGGGCGCTGGTCAAGAAAAATAAGCTCAAGGTCATGTATTCGAACGTCGTGCTGGAGTTGGCCGACCCTGCAAAAACGCTCAAGGATTTCAAGACCGGATCAATCGATGATGCCGCTTGTTTTGCGAAAACCATCGAAACCCTGGAGACCGATATCGACGCCATGCGCATGCGCGCCAACGCCTGGGCCAAGGGCGATCTGGGCTTGATGCGCACGCTCGACTTTGCCGACCGCGATGCCGCCTGCAAAAGCGCGATGGAAAGCAGCGCCGCCGTCTGGGACGGGCTGGGGCTGCAAGGCACGCAGCGGCGCATGCGCAAGCTGTGGCTGGAAGCGGCGGACAACGCGTTGGCCAACAACAGCACCACCTTCGCCATGCTCAAGCTCGACACTCTTCTCAAGACCGACGGCTTGATGGCGGACCTGCAGGCGAAAGGCTATGCCGTGCAGGCGCCTGACTAAGTACCTGACTAAGTACCTGATTAAGTGCGGGTAGCTTGCGGACTTGATGAGGCGTCCCCGAACGGGCGCGCCGCCCACGGGATGACGACGGCACGGCGTGCACGCGAAGCGCCCGCCGAACCGTCCAATCAGGTCGCCAGTGCTACTTCGAGCGCATCCACGGGCGCGGCCACGGGCTGGCGGATCAAATAGTCAAAGGCGCTCAAGGCAGCCTTGGAGCCTTCTCCCGCGGCAATGACGATCTGCTTGTAAGGCACCGTCGTCACGTCGCCGGCCGCGAACACCCCGGGCAGGCTGGTGTGGCATTTGGCATCGACGACGATCTCTCCAAATTTGCTCAGCTCCAGCGTCCCTCTTAAAAATTCGGTATTCGGGACCAGGCCAATCTGCACGAACACGCCTTCGAGCTCCACATGGTGCTTCGCCTCGCTCATCCGGTCGGTATAGCTGATGCCATTGACTTTTTGCCCGTCGCCCGTGATTTCCGTGGTCTGCGCGTTGACGTGGATGGTGACGTTGTGCAGGCTTTTCAGCCTGCTCACCAGTACTGCATCTGCCTTGAGCGTGTCGGAAAATTCGATCACCGTCACATGCTGCACCAAGCCTGCCAGGTCGATGGCCGCTTCGATGCCGGAGTTGCCGCCGCCGATCACGGCCACGCGTTTTCCCTTGAACAAGGGGCCGTCGCAGTGCGGGCAATAGGCCACGCCCTTGTTCTTGTATTGCGCTTCGCCCGGCACGTTCACATTGCGCCACCTTGCGCCGGTAGAGATAATCACGCTGCGCGCATGCAGCACGCCGCCATTTTCCATGTGCACGGCGACCAGGCCGCCCGGCGTGGCCGCAGGCACGATACGTTCGGCGCGCTGCAGGTTCATGATGTCGACGTCGTAATGGCGCACCTGGGCTTCGAGCGCAAGGGCAAATTTCGGCCCGTCCGTCTCCAGTACGGAAATGTAGTTTTCAATGGCCATGGTGTCGTTGGTCTGGCCGCCGAAGCGCTCGGCCGCGACGCCGACACGAATGCCCTTGCGCGCTGCATATACGGCAGCTGCGGCGCCAGCCGGACCGCCGCCAACAATGAGCACATCGAACGGCGCTTTTTGATTGAGCTTGGTGGCTTCCCGCTCGCCCGAGTTGACGTCCAGCTTGCCGATAATTTCTTCCAGCGTCATGTGGCCGGCTGCGAACAGGGCGTCGTCCTTGAACACCATCGGCACCGCCATCACCTGGCGCGATTCGACTTCTGCCTGATACATCCCGCCGTCGATGACCACGGTATGAATATTCGGGTTATAGATTGCCATCAGGGTGGCGGCCTGCACAACGTCGGGGCAGTTATGGCAGGAAAGCGACATGTACACTTCGAAGTTGCCGCCTTCGAGCGACTTGATTTGGTCGAGTACTTCCGCCTCCACTTTTGGCGGATGGCCCCCGGTCCACAGCAGGGCCAGCACCAGCGAGGTAAATTCGTGCCCCAGCGGGATGGCAGCAAAGCGCACGCCCCGCGTTTCGCCTTGCTTGGCGATGACGAACGACGGCGTACGACGGTCAGTGCCTGACTCTTCCACGCTAATTTTGTCGGACAGGCTCGCAATGTCGGCCAACAGAGCACGCAGCTCCGCGCTCTTGACACTATCATCCATCGAGGCAATGAGCGTGATGGGCGTGCGCAGATTCTGCAAGTAGGCTTCCAACTGCGTTTTTAAAGTGGCGTCGAGCATGGCGTATCCGTAAAAAATATTTTCAATGAAACTGAGTGAGCCCGTGCAAGGGGACTCGGGTGCAGAAGGGCGGTCAGCACACGCCCTTCTGCAGCAAGGTGTTAGATCTTGCCGACCAGGTCCAGCGATGGGGTCAGGGTCTTGTCGCCTTCATTCCATTTTGCCGGGCACACTTCGTTCGGGTGTGCAGCAACGAACTGGGCAGCTTTCAGCTTGCGCAAGGTTTCCTTGACGTCGCGCGCGATGGCGTTGTCATGGATTTCCAGCGTCTTGATCACGCCTTCCGGGTTGACGATGAAGGTGCCGCGCAATGCCAGACCTGCTTCGTCGATGTGCACGCCAAAGCCGCGGCTGAGCGTGTGGGTCGGATCGCCCACCAGTGGGAAGCGGGCCTTGCCGACGGCTGGCGAAGTCTCGTGCCAGACTTTGTGCGAGAAGTGGGTGTCGGTGGTAACGATGTACACCTCGGCGCCAACCCTTTGGAACTCGGCATAGTTGTCTGCAGCGTCTTCGACTTCCGTTGGGCAGTTGAAGGTGAACGCGGCAGGCATGAAAATGATAACCGACCACTTGCCTTGCAGGGTTTCGTTGGAGACTTCGACGAATTTACCGTTGTGAAAAGCTTGCGTTTTGAACGTAGGAATGTGGGAGTTAATCAGTGACATAGGAATCCTCATGTGCGGGGTTGCGGTTAATTAATACTATCGAATGAGAAGAACTCATTGAAAAGATCATACCTCAAGATGGGGCTGCGCTTCATTGCTTGTATTAATCGGTCCGATTGAAAATGCTATTGCTGGGCTGCTGCGGGTGGTACGGCGCGACAGGTCAAAAAATATCAGGCAAAAAGCGAAAGGCGATACGGTGCACGCGCCTGACCGGATGCCTGAAAAATACAGAACAAAAAACGGGATAAACGATTAGCGCATATGCATTCGAAATGCCTTCAATTGCGGTGAGCAGCGACTATATTTAAAGGGTGCGAGCGAAGCGCGATCGCACTGAGGAGGCACTGCCTTACCGTCGCGCAAATCGAAGCTGTCAAGGAGGTTATGATGAAACGTGTTTTGCTCTTCGTAGTACTGGGTGGCCTGGCACTGGCGCCAAAGGCGCAGGATCAGAGCGGGTCGTCGGTGGAGGTGAGGGGGTCGCAAATCAGCATCCCGTCGCATGCCTATCCGATGCACGTGGAGGACTTGATGACGTATGAAGGCACCTACGACTTGTCCAATGGTGACGTGATGCACCTGCGCAGGTCGGGGTCGCGCATGTATGCGCGGATCGGCAATCAGCTTGCCAAGAAACTGGTCGCCGCCTCGCAAAACGAGTTCGTCGCGCTCGACAGAAAGCTGCGCATCACGCTCAATCCGGATGACTACGGCGGCATGAATGGCGAGCTGTTGATGGTCGTGCCGCGTTCGGTGGCCGGCACCGGCGGCGGCGACCAAGTCGTGCGGCTGAGCGTGCGTTAAACGCAGGAGCGCCGTAGTCGCGGCGCGCTACTTCCTTGATGCGCGCGCCGCCATCGCGCGTTCAATCTCGTCGGCGGTACGCGGCAGCCCATTGCTCAGGTAGCGCGCACCGTTTGGCGTGATCAGCACTTCATCTTCGATCCGAATCCCCAGCGCTTTTTCCGGAATGTAGATGCCAGGTTCGATCGTCACGACCATGCCCGCCTCGAGCGCCTTGTGGTAGGCGCCCGCGTCGTGGACATCAAGGCCCACGAAGTGGCCCAGGCCGTGGATGAAGTAGTCGCCGTAACCGGCCTCGTCGATGACCTTGCGCGCCGCCTTGTCCAGGTCTTCGTAGGTGGCGCCCGGCCTGGCCAGCGCGAGCGCCGCCTGCTGCGCGCGCAGCACGATGTCGTACAGCTTGCGCTGCTCGGCCGAAAAGCGCCCGTTGACCGGCACCGTGCGCGTGATGTCGGTGGCGTAGTGCGCGTATTCGGCGCCCATGTCCATCAGCACCAGTTCGCCGTCCCGCATCACGCGTTCGCTGCGCGCGTAGTGCAGGATGGCCCCGTTGGGGCCGGAGCCGACGATGCTGTCGTAAGCGGCGCGGCGGCTGCCGCGCATGCGCCACACGCGCTCGGCTTCGGCGCGCACTTCGCCTTCGGACGCGCCGGGGCACACTGCTTGCCACGCGGCGCGAAAGCCTTCTTCGGTGATGCGGATACTGCGCTGCATGATGGCCAGTTCAGCGTCGTCATGGCGCGCGCGCATCGACGCCAGCGTCCAGAGCAGGGACTTGACGGCCACGCCCGGCACGCGCTTTTGCACCTTGCCATACAGTTCCAGGTCTTTTGGTTCGGTCGCCGCGCCTGGCCGCGTGACTTGCCACAGCGTGGGCGAGCGGCTCGCCATGTCGATCAGGCCGCCAAGCAGCGCGCCGCTGCGATGGATTTTTTCAAAGCCGTATTTGGCGCGCAGCGCAGTGTCGATCGGATCGCGCATGCCGCTCACGCGCTCCGCTTCCGGGTCGCGGCTGGGCAGGTACAGGAACTCGCGGTAGGTACGCTCTTTGTGTGCCAGCACCAGGACCGCGCCTTTTTCTTCGACCCCCGTCAGATACAGGAAATCGGGCGATTGCCGATGGCCTGCGCTGTCGTCCTGGCCTTCGGCGTAGATCACGGCCACACCGTCGCCCATCGCTTGCATCAACGCCGCGCGGCGCGCCGCGTACACCGACGGACTTTGCGTTTGCCCCGGTTCCACCAGGACCGGCAGCGCGGGATCGGCCGCGACCGCTGGCGCTGCGCCGGCGGCGCCAAGGTGCAAGGCGAGCGTGGCGGACAAGGCCAGTGTACGTACTATGCGCATGGGAACTTTCTTTTGAAAAAGAAAGAGTAGCAAATCGCTGCGGCCTTGCCAATCTTTACACGAGCGGCCCAGGCAAAGCCGTGAAGCACAGCCGTGCTGCGCGAACGCGTCGATGTGATACATTTTTAGTGTTTTTGCCGCCAGACTGTATCGTGATGCAATGTGTCAGGCGGCAAGCCATGCGGCGCGGTTGCGGCCCTCCTGTTTGGCCTTGTAGAGCGCCTGGTCGGCGCGAGCAAACAGACTTTCGTAGGTATCGCCCTCGTGCAAGTCGGCAATGCCGAAGCTGGCGGTGATCGGATGCACGCCTTCCAGCTCGCTTTCGTTCACATGCACGCGGATGCGCTCGGCAATGGCGATTGCTGCCGCACGGTCATTGCCTGGCATTAGGGCGACGAATTCATCGCCGCCGAAGCGGCCCAGCATGTCGGCCGGGCGCAGCGCCTGCTGCGCCATCAGGCACACATGTTTGAGCGCCTTGTCGCCGACGGCGTGCCCGTAGCGGTCGTTGATGGACTTGAAATGGTCGATGTCGAACACGATCAGCGCCAGCGGCAAGTGTTGCTGGCGGCAGCGGATGATATCGAGCAAGGCGCGCTGTTCAAGGCAGTCGCGCGAGGCGGCCTGGGTCAGCGAGTCGGTATCGGCCAACCGGCGCAGCTTGATGTTGTCGGCGATAAGCGACGGCAGCGCCAGGCCGAACAAGGTATTGGCCGCGATGACGTTAATGGCGAACTGATAGACCATCACGAATTCCTTCAGGGCGAGCACATGCACCAGCAGCGCGATGATGAAGCTGCCCAGCGCCACGCCCAGCAAGTTGTAGAACGCCGATTCGGTGCATGCGATCCACATGTAGGGAATCACCAGGAAAAAGATGGCAAAGGCGCTGTTGGGCGAACGCGTTGCGTGCGCCAGCCACATGGACCCGGCCAGCAGCGCAAGCGTAAGCAGCAGCTTGTACTTGAAGCGGGGCGTGGCCGCCTGGTGCTCAAGGCTGATCGACGCCGCCAGGCGCGCCATGCCGCCTGGCCGCAGCGAGCTGAGCAAGGAAGTGAAGAGCGGGGCCAGCACGATCACGCCGGCCATGTCGCCGATCCAGTATGGCAGCCAGGTGGCGCTTACATCGGCCAGCGGCATCATCTTCGTGGCGACCAGCGCCCACAGGCCGGTCGCCGTCGCCAGCAGCGAACTGAACGCGGCGATCAGCAGGAAACCGACCACCAGCTCGGGCAGCGAGCCATGGCTGCGGGCGGCAACTGCCCGCAGGCAGCAAGCACCGATGGCGTAGGAGCCGATATGGGCGGCGGCGAACGCCAGGCCTGCGCAGACCAGTTCGAGCTTGCCGAGGGCGATGCCATAGTCGGCTGCTATCCAGAGCGTCACCAGAACGCAGCCGCCCACCAGTGCCGGGACGGCGCGCATGTCGCCCAGCAGCAGGAGCGCGAAGGTCAGCCCGGCGACCGGGAACCAGACGCTGGCGTGTTCGGTGTATTCGACCAACCGGGCGAGTTGCCAGACCAGCACCCACAGCGCCAGCATGGCGCCGTGGCGCAAGAGCGGCGATGCGCTGACGTTGCGCAGCAGGGCCGACGACTGGAACCGGCCCCATGCGTCGCGCTTGCTGTCGGCGGTGTCCGCGTGCGGGTGACCGGGGCCCGGCGTCATGCCGCACCGCGCCGCCGCGCACGCTGCTGGTGCCGGGGGCAGCGTGGGGCGGATATGCTTGAGCGCTTAGTTGTCATGGGAGGATCAGGTGTAAGCCAAAAGGGGGGGCTAAGCCGGAACCCCCGGAAATTTTGTCACCCCAAATCCAAACCGGCCAAGAGTGCGTATTCCACGGCAAAGTGGCGTGTCCAGGCGTGAAGAGGGGAAACGGAAAAATTGCACGCTAAGCCTACGGCGCTACTTTGAAGGGTCTTCCGAGCCGGATGATCGGCTGCTTACGCCCCAAACCGGTCATAGCAGGGCGGTTTCAAGTTCTAAGTGCGACACTGGGTTAACGAACAGTATTTTTTGAGTCTTCCAATTGCTGTCTAAACTCAGTTGTTGACGCCGACGCCAAATTGACCCGTCGCGCCGACCGTGTCTGCATCTGGCGCCGCCGACGGCAGCCGCATTGCGCCTGAGCTTGCGCGAATTCGCCTGGGTCAACGAATTTCGGCCGCCTCGGTCAATCAGGCGGCGGCACCAACGTCACTTGGATAGTCGACTGTGCGGCCAGCCAATGGGGCAGCGCACTAGCCGCCAACGGCCTGCTGAATAAATATCCCTGGCCCTTGTCGCATCTGAGATCACGCACCACGCCGGCTTGCGCTGAAGTTTCGATGCCCTCTGCAACCGTGTCCATGCCAAGGCTGCGCGCCACCTTGACCGTCGCCTCTATGAGTACCCGGTGATGATCGCTGGTGTCGCCCTGGCAGACGAATGAGCGGTCGATTTTCACCGTGTCGACGGGCAGCAGATGTAAGCTCGCTAACGAGGAGTAACCAGTGCCGAAATCATCGAGCGCCAGCTTGATGCCCAGCGCCTTCAACTCGTGCAGACGTTGCTGCACCTGCCGATCTTGCGCCGCCAGGGTTTCGGTGACTTCCAGCTGCAGATGTTGAGCATGCATGCCACTGGAACGCAGAATTTCGATGACAATATCGGTCCATCCCGGTTGCGCGAGCTGAGCGCGGGACAAGTTCACCGCCAACAGGCGCGGGGCGCCGTCACCCAGTTCCTCTTGCCACTGAACGAAATCGCGGCAAGCTTTCGACAGAACGTAATCGCCCAGCGCACCGATCAGACCACACTCCTCCGCCACTTCGATAAATTCTAGCGGAGGGACGACACCACGTGTCGGGTGCTGCCAGCGTACCAGCGCTTCGACGCCAGCTGAATGGTCGATGCCGCCCCCTTCGAGGAACCCGACAACCGGTTGATACAGGACGAACAGCTCGCCCTCGTTCAGTGCCCGGCGCAAGTCGCCTTCAATATCTCCACGGCGGGCGGCTCGCTCGCGCATTGACGTCTCGAACAGGACGTAACGTCGGCCACCTTCCCGTTTGGCTTCCGCCATAGCGATGCTCGCATCGCGCAAGACTGAATCGGCGTCGCCGGCAGCCCCGGCGCCCAGAATGACGCCGATGCTGACGCTGCAACTGAGTTCATGGCCGGAGATCCGGAAGGGCTTGCCGAGCGCTTCCACCAGGCGCAGCGCGATAGCTTCCACGTCTTCGGCCCGACGCATGCCGGCGAGTACGACCACGAATTCGTCGCCGCCAATGCGCGCCGCCATTTGGCTCGGTCCGCCAACGAGCCCGATGCGGTTCGAGGATGGCCGCAAGGCCGCTTGCAGGCGTTCGGCCATGCTAGTGAGCACTTGATCGCCTGCCGCATTGCCCATCGTGTCGTTGATCTGCTTGAAGCGGTCGACATTGATGAACAGCACGGCAAAATCGCCGTGCACGGATGCAACTGAGCGCGCCAGCATGAGCTCGACCTGTTCCTGAACAGCCCGGCGGTTCGGCATCTTCGTTAAGCCATCCATACGCGCTGCGCCGTTCAGGCGCCGCGTCAAAGTCGCTTGTTCCCTTTGCATTTCGGACGTGGCATCCCCCAGCACCGCCATGAGCCGGTTAGCATCGAGCTTCAACAGGCTGATCGACAGAAACTGCGGTCCCGCGTCGGTGCCGCCGGCGGCGCTCAGGTCGATGCGCAACGATTCGCAGACGACGCCGCTAGGCGCGGCGAAGTCGGCTGCCATCGAGGATAGTTGTGGTGAGACTGTCGCCAGCACGTGAAACAGGTTCTCCAGCCCGCCATCTTTGGCCAGCGGCATCAGCAAGCTGGCGGACATCGGGTTGAGTAGCTCGATGGCCCCATCAGCGTTGATCTGCACCAGTCCGATGGGAGCCCAATACAGGAACTGGATCAGCGACTCGTACGCATCGACTGTATCAGGCTGCACTGATGCCCCCGCTGAGATGATCCTTATACGTGGGGCAATCGGGCGTCCAGCAATCGACCCGATTGCGTCCGCGTGCCTTGGCAGCGTACAGCGCCTGGTCGGCCCGCCTCATCAAGCCGTCCAGCCCGGTCAAGCTGTCATCCATTGCCGCCACCCCTGCACTCACCGTGTAGCGGATCGGCTCGCCGTCGACCATGACTGCTGTCGTTTCCACGAGCGTGCGCAGGCGGTTAGCCACCGCCGCTGCGCCGGCAAGATCGGTCGACGGCAGCAATATCGCGAACTCCTCGCCGCCCACGCGCGCAACAACATCGACCTCCCTGAATGTCGCGCTCAAAGCCGCTGCCAGGTGGCACAGAACGGCATCGCCGGTCGGGTGGCCGAAACGGTCGTTGACCGCCTTAAAATGATCGGCGTCGAACAGGATCATCGCGGTAGGCCGCGTCGACAGCTTCCTGCGCTCAAGCTCCAGTTCAGCCGCTTCAAAGAACGCACGACGGTTCGCAAGACCGGTCAGGTAGTCGCAATAGGTCGCCTTGCGCTGCCGCTCGTTCGCGTCCCGCTTATCGCTAATGTCGCGGATGATCAAGCAGTAGGCGGGGGCGAGCCCCTCGCGTTCGCCGTCGTCGCCCGGTGATGGCCCCTGATCCGGCAAAGGCGAGATCATGGCGCTGCCCCAGAATTGGCTGCCATCGGCGCGCAGGCGGAAGCCTTCGTTCAGGCTCCAGCCATTCTCGTCCGCTTCACGCAATTGGTCCAACAGATGTTCCGGCGTGGTTGCCTCAGGGGGGGAGAAAATGGAGTAAGGCTGGCCGACCAGCGCCTCGGGCGCGTATCCCATCATTCTCCCGATACTTTCGTTCCACACCGCGATCCGGCCAAGGCCGTCGAGGCGGAACATGGCGTAATCGGTGATGTTGGTGAGGATGGCGTTAAGCCAGGCATCGGTGTGTTTGAGTTCGCGTTCGCGCCGTACCTGCACAGTGACGTCGCTCAGTACCGCCATTAACCGTGTATCGTCAAGCTTGACAACGCTCAGCGAAAGAACCTTGCTTGTTGACTTACTGCCCCTGTCGGCGCTGAGGGGAATGTACATACCATCACAGACCATGCCTTGCGATGGGAGGAAATCGGCGCACAAATGACGTAGTGCGGGCGCCACCCCTTCCAGGGCAGCAAACAGATTGGTCAGATTGCCGTCTCGGGAGAGCGGCATCAGCAACTGCGCTGACACTGGATTGATCATGCAGATTGTACCGTCGAGCGCCGTTTGTACCAGGCCGACAGGCGCGAGATACAGAAACTGCATCAGCGCTTCAAGTTCGTCGCCGATTTCAGGCGAGGGTCGATCAGTCACGATGTACGATTGACCAGGACGTAGCGGGTCGCAGCCCCTGGCGCCGCGAGCAGGCGCAGCGCAACTTTAATGGGACGCATGCGCCAAGTGAGCACATAGTCGATCGTCGCATCAAGCACTGCACCTGATTCGAGAGCGTCTTCGAAGCGCTGCGCTACGAGGAAGTTATTCATGCACGGAGCAACGACAGTGAACAAGAGTTGCCCAAGCACGCGATGGGGCGACAGCCCGGCCGCTTTCGACTCGAATTCATTGTAGCGCCGAACCACGGTCTCATTGTCGAAACCGATTACGCCAAAATCGAGCGCGTCGAGCCCTTGCGCATCGAGCGCGGCCAGACGCGACTCGAGGTCGGACTGATTAAATGTGGGAATTACGTCTATCATTGAGAATACTCCTGGAAGGCGGATCCAGCATCTAACGCTACATGCCTGACAGCGTTGTACAGTATCTTGTTGCTGCTTGGGAAATTATGCTCCCATACTTCAGCGGCCCGGTCAATGTTTGCCGATGTCAAGTGTGCAGATCGACGAATAAATTTTGTACAGCCCCACTGCCGACGCCACTCTGTTATGTTAACCTCATGCTCAAGCCTCACACAACGACGTCCGC
This sequence comes from Massilia sp. TWP1-3-3, assembly GCF_049897805.1. Lineage (NCBI taxonomy): Bacteria > Pseudomonadati > Pseudomonadota > Betaproteobacteria > Burkholderiales > Oxalobacteraceae > Massilia > Massilia sp. TWP1-3-3. The sequence continues at coordinate 88,447 of NZ_JAFCWX010000007.1, read as the reverse complement.
CTTGACAGGGCGCACCGTCTATTTTGACCGAAACCGCCTCAGAATCGAGGATATCGCCGTCGTCGCCGATGGCCGCGCCCGCGCCATTCTTTCCTCCGACCCGGATTTTCGCGACGCAATCCGGCGCGGCCCGGCATTTCTCGATCGCCTGCTGAAGGAGGAAGGCGTAATTTATGGGGTCACGACCGGCTACGGCGACTCATGCAACGTCCCCGTGCCGACGGCGCTGGTGGCCGAATTGCCCCGCCAACTATACACTTATCACGGCTGCGGCCTGGGAGCGTTCTTGACTCCGGCGCAAACCCGCGCGGTCATGGCAACGCGCCTGACGTCGCTGTGCAAGGGTTATTCCGGTGTCTCCGTCGAGCTGCTCGAACAGATTGTCCGGCTGCTAGACGCCGGGATCTTGCCGCTGATCCCCGCAGAAGGTTCGGTCGGGGCCAGCGGCGACCTGACGCCCTTATCCTACCTCGCTGCGGTGCTGTGCGGCGAACGAGAGGCCTGGCGCGATGGCGAAACGGTTACCGCCGCTCAGGCTTTGCGCGACGCCGGCATTGAACCGCTGCGCCTGCGCCCAAAAGAAGCGCTGGCGATCATGAACGGCACTGCCGTGATGACCGGACTTGCCGTGCTCGCCTACGGAAGTGCCGATTACCTGGGCCAACTGGTGACGCGGATTACAGCGATGGCGTCGGTCGCCCTCGACGGCAACGCCCACCATTTTGATGACATCCTGTTTTCGGTCAAACCGCATCCGGGCTTGCAGCGGGTAGCTGCGCGCATCCGGGGCGACCTACCGTTTACTGAGCGTGAGCGCAACGGCGCGCGCCTGCAAGACCGCTATTCGATCCGCTGCGCGCCGCACGTTATCGGGGTGTTGGAGGACAGCTTGCCGTTCTTTCGCCAATTAATCGAGAATGAACTCAACAGCGCCAACGACAATCCCATCGTCGACGCAGACGGTGAGCGCGTGCTGCACGGCGGTCATTTTTATGGCGGCCATATTGCCCTTGCAATGGATACGTTGAAAAACACCGTCGCCAACCTCGCCGATTTAATGGACCGGCAGATCGCGCTGCTGGTCGATACGCGCTACAACAACGGCCTGCCATCGAACCTGTCCGGCGCGACGGGTGAACGCAGGGCGATCAATCATGGACTAAAGGCTTTACAGATCAGCTGTTCGGCCTGGACCGCAGAGGCGCTCAAGCTCACCATGCCTGCGTCGGCTTTCTCGCGCTCGACCGAGTGCCACAACCAGGACAAGGTCAGCATGGGCACCATCGCGGCCCGCGACTGCCTGCGTGTGATCGAGCTGACCGAGCAGGTGGGAGCAGCCTTGCTGGTCGCCGTTCAGCAAGCTGTGCGACTGCGCTGCGAGTCGAATCCAGCGCTGATGCTGTCGGCACCGCTTGCAACCATGATGGCCGCGCTCGCTAACGACGTGGCGCCAATCCTGGAAGACCGGCGTCTCGATACCGACTTGCACTTGCTGCTCAAGCGAATTCGCGACAAGGCATGGTGCCTCTACGGCTAAGCGCGTCAAACTTGTCATAAGCGAATAGTTTGAATGAAGATATTCTGACGTGGTGTTCATCGCTAGTAAATTGGCAATAGTTGAGCCGCAGTCTGCTCTCTAGTGCAGGCTGCGTCTGTGGTAAATTTGGAGAATAGTTTGAACACACTGGAAGTCAGCGCCGTCGGCAAAACGGCTATCTCCCACCTGAGGGGCGCCATCAGCGCAGCCTCGTGCGGGACCGTTGTGAAGCGCAACTGATCAATCGAAAGCATGATGACACTTGAACGGCCGGTGAATCCCGCCTGGTGGGAGCATGATCAGCACCTGCTGCATTTCGTTTGCGACCTGATAGACGGGGAGCTGTCGATGATGCGGCGCAGCCGCATTGACACGCCATTGCCTTGGGCTGAGTCGCTCCACATTGGGCGCGATCTCGCTGTCGATTCGCTGGAGTTGCTCGCGCTCGCGACCGCATTCTCCGAGTCGCTGCATTTGCACCGTTCGGGAATTGACGACTACTTGTTGGGGCGACTGGAAATTCAAGACTGGGTAGCGATTGCCCGCCAGAGCCTGCGCCAATTTTCTTGCGAACTCACGTTCCGCACGTCGGGCAGCGCGGGCGTGCCGAAAGCTTGCACGCATCCCACGTCGACGCTGTGGCAAGAAGTAGCCGAACTGGTGCCGTTGCTGCCGGGCCGTCGGCGCATCCTCAGCGCCGTTCCCCGTCATCATATCTACGGATTCCTCTTTACGGTGCTGTTACCCCAGGCACCCGGTGTGGGCGACCTTGAAGTGATCGATTTGCGAGGCAGCTCTCCGGCCCGCCTGGCACGCGAATTGCGCGACGGCGACTTGGTCGTGGGGCATCCGGAATTCTGGCGCGCGTTCCTTCGCCTGCAGCCGACAATCGCAGGCGGGGTGATCGGCGTGACGTCGAGCGCCGCTTGTCCGGATGAGTTGGCGCGGGCGCTGGAAGTGGCAGGTTTGGACAAACTGGTTCAGGTGTATGGCAGTTCCGAGACCGGCGGTGTGGGGTGGCGCGCGTCGGCGACGTCGCCGTATCTGCGTTTCCCCTACTGGCGGCGGGTCGATGGCAACGCGGGGATGCTCGAGCGCACGCTCCCGGACGGCGCGTGTGCCCGTTACGCAATGCAGGATGAGTTGGAGTGGGTCGATGAACACAGCTTTCGACCCGCAGGCCGAATCGATCAGGCCGTGCAGGTAGGTGGGATCAATGTATTCCCGGCGCGGGTTGCAGCCGTGTTGCGCGAAAACCCTGCAGTGCTGGACGTTTCTGTTCGCCTGATGCGTGCTGATGAGGGCAGCCGGCTTAAGGCATTTATCGTGCCCCTGGACCCGCAACACCATCGCGAGCAGCTCGAAGCGCAACTTGTGGCCTGGGGTCGCGCGCACCTTGATAGTGCCTCCCGGCCAATGGCGTTTTCTTTCGGACGCCAATTGCCAAGGCAGGCCAATGGGAAATTAGCAGATTGGATCATCGAGGCCGCTACCTGACGGCAAGCGGTGCGTACAATTTCAACGAAATCGTTATGCTCCTACTAAACAACATCTGTTTGCTGCAATTTTAAGATCGCTTGGGACGTCTCTTCACTCTGCACTGTCACAGCATCCATCGACGGGATTGCCAAGATTCGCCGCCGGCTGGTTGCGGCCGACACTGATCTGCACCCGGATGGCTGCTACCCACACCCGATACGGATGTCGGCCGCGCTTGTCCGAACTGGTCCTTCAGGGAGCCCGCGATTTCTGTTTTGGTCGACTCGCTGCGCGAGTTTCCACAAAAACAATTATCGCCGAGTCTTCGATGTAACATCTCATGCGGCAAATCTTAAACCCCCAGCAACGGTGAGGTCTATTTCGATATCACTATACGTAGCTAGCCAATGCTGGCCAATCGACTCACGAAGGCGATCCTGAATGGCGGCTTCTGGCCGACAGCCGCCTGTCGTAAAACAGTTGTTTGGCGACAGTTCGGCCGAAACCGTCACGGCGATCCCCAACACCCCCGAAATTACGTACGGAAAATGGTGTCGCAATGGTATGCCATACGCAAATCTCAATCCACTAGTTTTCCGCACATGCTTATCGGCTACATGCGCGTATCGACTGACAATGACCGCCAGTCCACCGACCTTCAGCGCGACGCGCTGCTGGCAGCCGGCGTCGATGTGCGCCACCTGTTCCAGGATCATGCCTCCGGCGCCAGGGATGACCGACCAGGCCTAGCCAAAGCGTTGGAATATCTCCAAACCGGCGACGTGTTAGTGGTGTGGAAACTTGACCGGCTTGGCCGCTCACTGCCGCACCTGCTCGGTATCGTGAACGGGCTCAAGGAAAGGTGTGTGGGATTTCGCTCGTTGACGGAAAGCATGGACACCACCACGCCGTCGGGCGAATTCCTGTTCCAGGTGTTCGGCGCCCTCGCGCAGTACGAGCGCGCGCTGACGCGCGAGCGCGTCATAGCCGGACTTGCCGCCGCCAAGCGCCGCGGCCGTCGCGGTGGGCGGCCGCTGGCGATCACAGGCGAGAAGTTGGACGCCATTCTCACAGCACTGAACGGCGACATGTCGAAGGCGGCGGTATGCCGCAACTTCGAGGTCAAGCGTACTACGCTGATCGAGACGTTAGCAAGGATCGGCTGGCCTGCCGCCACGAAGGCAGCACAGGAATGACGGCCAAGAGCAAGCGACTGACCGTCCTCTCCGAAGCCGAACACGAAGCGCTGTATGGACTACCCGACTTCGACGACGGCCAGCAGTTGGGCTTTCTGGCGCTATCGGAAGCGGAACTAGCGCTTGCCACCAGTCGGCCGAGCATTCCGGCACAGGTCTACAGCATTTTGCAGATCGGTTATGTCAAGGCCAAGCAGACGTTCTTCCGCTTTGGCTGGCTTGACGTCGAAGATGATGTTGCTTTTGTCCTGAGCCGATACTGCCAAGGAGAGGCATTCGAGCACAAGACGATCACCGACCACGAGCTCTACACACAGCGCAGGCTCATCGTCGATCTGTTTGGCTACCGGCAATGGTCTGGTGAGTTCATTCCGCAACTTGCCAAACAGGCCGCACAAATCACACTGCGCGACGTGACTCCTGGATTCGTCGCTACCGAATTGATCGTCTGGCTCAACCAACACAAGATCGTCCGTCCGGCGTACACCACGTTGCAGGATCTCATCAGCGACGCACTGTCGACCGAACGTCGGCGCCTTGCCGATCTGCTGGGCGAAGTGATCGACGAGCCGACCAAAGCCGCGTTGACCCAGCTCCTGGTACGTGATGACACTCTATCTCAACTGGCGGCGCTCAAACAGGACGCCAAGAGCTTCGGCTGGCGTCAGATGATCCGCGAGCGCGAGAAGCGCACCGTGCTGGAGCCACTGCACCGGATCGCCAAGGCTCTACTGCCCAAGCTGGGCGTTTCGCAACAAAATCTGCTGTACTACGCGAGTCTGGCGAACTTCTATACCGTCCACGACCTGCGCAACCTCAAGGCGGATCAGACCCATCTCTACTTGCTGTGCTACGCCTGGCAACGTTACCGGCAGCTCTCCGACAACCTGGTCGATGCGATGGCCTATCACATGAAGCAGTTGGAGGACGAGAGCAGCGCGCTCGCGCAGAAGTCCTTCTTAGCGGAACACGTGCGTCGTCAGCAGGGCACGCCGCAGGTTGGTCGCCTGCTGTTGATCTATGTCGATGACATGGTAGACGACGCCACGCCGTTCGGCACCGTGCGCCAGCGCGCGTACAAAATCATGCCGAAGGACACGCTACAAATCACCGGTCAGCGCTTAAGCGTGAAGCCGATGAGCAAACTGGCCCTGCACTGGCAGGCGGTGGACAATCTGGCCGAACGCATCCGCCGACATCTGCGACCGCTGTACGTCGCACTCGACTTTTCCAGCACCGTCCCCGACAGTCCTTGGCTCGCAGCGCTGGCATGGGCCAAGAGCGTGTTCGCCAAGCAGCAGCGCCTGTCGCAACGGCCGATGGCGGAATGTCCGGCGGCCACGTTGCCGAAACGATTGCGACCATACCTGTTGACCTTCGATGCCGACGGCAAGCAGACCGGACTGCATGCTGACCACTACGAATTCTGGCTCTATCGGCAGATCAGGAAGCGATTCCAGTCAGGCGAAATCTATCTTGACGACAGCCTGCAACACCGCCACTTCTCCGGCGAGTTGGTCTCGATGGACGAGAGAGCTGACGCGCTCGCGCAAATGGACATCCCCTTCCTGCGTCAACCGATCAAAGCTCAGCTCGACGTACTGACGGCCGAGCTGCGCGCGCAATGGCTCGCCTTCAACACCGAACTGAAACAAGGAAAACTGACGCACCTGGACTACGATAAGGACACGAAGAAGCTGATCTGGCGCAAGCCCAAGGTGGAGAATCAGAAGGTCCGCGAGAAGGGGTTTTACGAACAACTGCCGCACTGCGATGTTGCCGACGTGTTCCGCTTCGTCAACGGACAGTGCCAGTTCCTGTCGGCGCTGACGCCGTTGCAGCCGCGCTATGCGAAGAAGGTAGCCGATGCCGACAGTTTGATGGCGGTCATCATCGCGCAGGCGATGAACCACGGCAATCAGGTCATGGCGCGTACCAGCGACATCCCGTACCACGTGCTGGAGACGACGTACCAGCAGTACCTGCGCCAGGCATCGCTCCAGGCCGCCAACGACCGCATCAGCAACGCCATTGCCGCGCTGCCGGTCTTCCCGCATTACTCGTTTGACCTGGATACGCTGTACGGTGCCGTCGATGGTCAGAAATTCGGCGTCGAGCGGCCAACCGTGAAGGCGCGCTCTTCGCGCAAGTATTTCGGGCGCGGCAAGGGCGTGGTCGCCTACACATTGCTATGCAACCACGTACCCATCAACGGCAACTTGATCGGCGCACACGAATACGAGGCGCACCATGTGTTTGACATCTGGTATCGCAATACGTCGGACATCGTGCCAATGGCGATCACCGGCGACATGCACAGCGTCAACAAGGCCAACTTCGCCATCCTGTACTGCTTCGGCCCGCGCTTCACCGCCATGGATAAACAACTGACGGAATTGTATTGCGCCGATGACCCTGGGCTGTACGAAAAATACTTGATCCGTCCGATCGCCCAGGTTGACCTGCCGGCGATCGTCGACGAAAACCAGAACATGAATCAAATTGTCGCCACACTCGGGCTGAAGGAGATGACCCAGGGCTCGCTGATCCGCAAGCTGTGCACCTACACCACGACGAACCCGACGCGGAGGGCAATCTTCGAATTCGACAAGCTCATTCGCAGCATCTACACGCTGCGCTACCTGCGTGATCCGCAGCTGGAGCGCAATGTCCACCGCTCGCAAAACCGCATTGAGTCCTACCACCAGCTGCGCTCGGCCATCGCCCAGGTCGGCGGAAAGAAGGAACTGACTGGGCGGACTGACATCGAAATCGAGATCAGCAACCAGTGCGCGCGCCTGATCGCGAATGCGATCATCTACTACAACTCGGCCATCCTGTCGCACCTGCTGACGAGGTGCCAGGCCAGCGGCAACGCCAAGGCCGTGGCGCTGATCACCCGGATGTCGCCGGCAGCCTGGCGGCACATCCTGCTGAATGGGCACTACACATTCCAGAGCGGCGGCAAGATGATCGACTTGGACGCGCTCCTGGCCGGGCTGGATTTGGGGTGACAAAATTTCCGGGGGTTCCGGCTTAGCCCCCCCAAAAGGAATGTTTTTGATGGTAAGTTATTGAACGGTCCTGTGCAAGCCGTTTCAGGCCACATGCAACGCGGTGGCAGCAAGGTACGCAGTGAAGCGCTGATGCTCGCCATGCTTAAGCGACGAGCATGCGCCCGATGACGTACGTGTCAACACTGCGGTGCGCGATCAAGCTGCTTTTTATGACGCCTTTGGCCGTGTGCCTGGTGACCCGATGTATCTGGCGCCGGCCGAGCGCGTGAGCATCTGGTAGCGAAGTGGTCCCTGAACGGCCGTGCAGTCAGCGCTTGGCATCCGCACTAACCGCGCCGGCCACGCGCGCCAAGCTTGAGCGCGCCCCCGCCACCGCTTGCAAGCGTTCTTGCAGGTAATTGCTCAAGCGTGGATGCTGGCTGAACGCGACGTTGAAGCGGACGTGGCGGTCGGCCGTGTCATTGGCCGAAAAGGCGGCCCCGCGCATGAGTAAAATTTTGTTGCGGTAAGCGTCTTGCACCAGCAAGTCAACGTCCAGACCTTCCGGCATGCTGCCCCACAAAAAAATGCCGGCGTCGCCCGGCTGCTCGAAGACCACACCCGCCGCGCTTAACTGGCGCGTGCTGGCGTTGCGCGCCAACATGATCTTGCGCTGCAGACGGTCCAGATGTTTGCGCAAATTGCCGGTTCTGAGCACTTCCAGCAGCACATATTCGTTTAGCGCGGGCATCGTCATGACGGCATGGATCTTGGTTCGCATCAGCACCCTGAGCAAGGCCGGGGCGGCGGCCAGATAGCCCATGCGCAAGGCGGGGCTGAGCGCCTTGCAAAAGCTGGAGTAATAAATCACGCCATCAAGGCCGGACAGGGAAGCGAGGCGCGTACTGTGGCCTTGCTGAAAATGGCCGTGCACATCATCTTCAGCGATCAAGACGCCATATTGCTGCGCCAGGATCAAGACCTTGTGCAAATTGGCCGCGCTGCTGCTCCACCCCGTGGGGTTATGCAAGGCCGTCTGCACGAACAGCAGGCGTGGACGGTGCTCGCGGCAGGCGGCCTCCAGGGCATCGAGATCGAGGCCATCGGGGCCGCGCTTGATCGACACCAAGCGTATGCCATCCTGGCGCAACCTGCCGAACAGTAAAAAATAACCGGGGTCTTCCACCAGCACGGTGTCGCCAGCTTGCAAAAAGCTACGGCAAATCAAGTCGATTGCATGGGTGCCGCCAAAGGTGGTGAGGATGTGGCCGGCGTCAAAGGCAGCGCCGAAGCCGCGCAGCAGCAGGGCGATGTGCTCGCGTAGTTCCGGTAGCCCTTGGGGCGGACAGCGCGAAGCCATGCCGGCAGGGCTGCGTGCCAGGGCTCGTTGCACGGCGGCGGCCGGCACCGCGTCTTGCAGCCAGGTCGGCGGCAATGCTCCGCTACTTGCCAGCAATACCCCCTCGCGCTGATCGTTTGCTTGCTGCGCCAACCAGACGGGCTCCTGCTCCTCGCCCGCTTCAAGTGCCACCTCGTCGGGAATCGACCTGGCCTCGTTGCTTGTGCAGACAAAAAATCCTGCCGTGCCATGAGAATCGATGATGCCTGCGGCAACCAGCCTGTCGTAGGCCACCACGACGGTGTTGGTGCTGATTGCCAACTGGGTGGCGAGCTGGCGTATCGACGGCAGTTTGGCGCCACCGGGCAGGGCGCGGCTCTCGACCATGTGGCGCAGCTTTGTTTCAATCTGCTTGGAGAGGGCGATGGGAGAGGAGCGGTCGAGGGTGAACATGGTAAAAGTTTAGCGCAAAAACATCACGGCCAGGACCAGCAAGATGGCGCCCATGGTCAGATTGAAGACGCGCTGCTTGCGCGGATCTTCCAGCAAGCGGCGAATCGAGATGCCAAACAAAGCCCACATGGCGCTGCACGGCGTGCCTACCAGCGTGCCGATGACCGCTACCAGCAGAGCGCTCACGACCGTGCTGTGCCCCGCAGGCATGAAAACCGATGCCACGGTAATGGCCTTTACCCAGCTCTTGGGGTTCAGCGCCTGAAATACCGCAGCCTGGGCAAATGACACTGTATTGGCGGGGTGCAGGCCGCCGATCGCCGCCCCGCTCAGCTTCCAAGCCAAAAACACCAGATACAGCGAACCCGCAATACGCAGCATGTGTTGCGCCAACGGATAGGCCAGGAAGACACTGCCCAGGCCCATGCACACGAGGATGGTTTGCACGAACACACCGGCCTGGATGCCCAGGATGGCTGGCAGCGCGGCGCGACCACCGAAGTTGGCGCCAGTGGTGGCGAGCATCACGTTGTTGGGTCCGGGGGTGGCTGACATGACAAGGCAATAGCTCATCAGGGGCAAGAGTTCGGTCATGGCAGGCAATTCGCAGCGTGGAGGTGAGCCCAGTCTAGTGATGCGGCGCGGCGGGGACAAGGCACAAGCCGACGGGGACAGATCGATGCTGTATTAGTCAATTGACAGCGACAGTTGGTTTGTCGATGGGGCGCAGGTTGCCAGCATCAAGGGCGCGCTGGTGGTCCGCCCCGTTGGTGGCTCATGTGGCGATGCGCGGCGGGTCGCCAGAGGCAAAGGCTGCGCCCTGATGAGCCTGAAATTTGTCAGATACGACAAAACCCCTTAGAATACGGATAGTGCGGGTGTAGCTCAATGGTAGAGCAGAAGCTTCCCAAGCTTACGACGAGGGTTCGATTCCCTTCACCCGCTCCAGCCTATACGTGCTGAACACGCATCCGGATCGTTTCCCCCAAAAAATTTACTTGCATCGCCTACTCAACAGTCGCGTCCGGCTGAATGGTTGCGGTATCGTTCAAGGATGAACTCGGGTTAGCCGCGTTTTTCTCGTTAGGGATACTCTTGACTGCTGACTCGAAAATCATTCCCACCGTCGGCGAAGCGTGCTTAATCGTTGCAATTTGTTTCGGCTGGTTCATGCTTGCGTCAATCGACGCTGTTGTGCGCGGATTCCCCACGGTGGCCTCCTTTTCCGATTCCAGCCTCTCCGGCCTCATGGCTGTCGAGTGTTTTTTTGGGGCTATTGCCCTAGCCGTTCTCCACCTCCGTGGCTATTCCATCAAGGAACTGCTGCCCAAGCCGACTTGGCGAGGTTGCCTGGCCGGCACACTCCTGTGTGCTGTGGCGCTATGCGCCTGTTGGCTTGTCGAGCAACTTTTTTCGCAAAGTCAACGAGAAGCGCAACCCATTCTGGCAATCCTTGAAAATGCAAGGCCGACACTTGTGCTTATCTTGGCACTATCGCTGCTCAATGGTCTTTACGAAGAGACCTTCCTGCTCGGCTACCTGATCCGCGGTTTTTCGGCCGCCGGTGCATCATTTGCGCTCGGCCTGAACGTCCTTGTCAGGCTGCTGTATCACCTATACCAAGGTCCCATGGGCGCCGTCTCCGTCGTCATCTTCGGCCTCGTCGTTGGCTACTACTACTGGCGCACCCGGGTTCTTTGGCCATCCGTCTTCGCGCATATGCTGGCCGATGTGTTGGGACTGGCGCACCTTTGACAGGACCAGCTGCAAAGCCATGATTGTTCCCGGCAGGCGGGCAGTTCCGCCCTGTGCGATATAATGCCGTCCGGCCTTTTTTTCCCACTGACCCCATGTCCGCAGATACCCCCAACCGCCCCATGATGTACGACCCGACCGAGCACCGCATCCGCAGTTTCGTCACGCGCGCCGGCCGCCTGTCGATCGCACAGGCGCGCGCGCTCGAAGAACTGGGGCCCAAGTACCTGATCGAATACGCCAAGGCGCCGCTCGACTTCACCGCCGCCTTCGGCCGCACGGCGCCGGTGATCCTGGAGATCGGTTTCGGCATGGGCGACACCACCTCCCACATCGCCAAGGGCATGCCGGAAAAAGACTTCATCGGCGTCGAGGTGCACACGCCCGGCGTTGGCAGCCTGCTCAAGCAGATTGGCGAGCAGGAGCTGACCAATCTGCGCCTGATCCAGCATGACGCCGTCGAAGTGCTCAACCAGATGATCCCGGAGGCGTCCTTGGCCGGCGTGCACGTGTTCTTCCCGGACCCGTGGCACAAGGCGCGCCACAACAAGCGCCGCCTGCTGCAGGGGCCGTTCGTCAAGCTGCTGGCCGAGCGCCTCGCACCCGGCGGCTACCTGCACTGCGCCACCGACTGGGAAGACTACGCGATCCAGATGCTGGACGTCTTGGGCGCCGAAGCGCTGCTGCAAAACACGGCGGAAGGCTATGCGCCGCAGCCCGCCTACCGTCCGCTGACCAAGTTTGAAAACCGCGGCATCAAGCTAGGCCACGGCGTGTGGGACCTGGTCTTCATCAAGAAGTAGCCGCTTGCCCGCTCTTTAAAGCGCCCGCTGGCGCGAGGCCAGCGCTGCGCCAATGAACAAGGCGAGCGCGGAAAAAATCAGCCCGCGCTGCAAGCCGCCCGGTCCGTCGGCGATCCAGCCGACAATGGACGGACCGATGATCTGGCCGAAGGCAAACACGGTAGTAAAAGCGCTGATGCCGGCGGACCAGGCGTGCGCCGGCAAGTTGTGCCGCACCAGCGCGGTGGTGGAGGCCACCACCGAGAGAAATATGGCGCCGAACAACAGGCCCGACAGGAACACCAGCGGCGCGAACTGTGTCAACGCCGGCAAGATGGTCGCCACGCCGAGCAGCGCGTTCAATATCGCCATCGACTGGCCGCCGTTGAAATGGTCCAGCATGCCCGCCCAGATGCGCGATGACGCCATCACCGCAACGCCGAGCGCCGCGTAGAACCAGGTAATGGTTTCGGGCCGCATGCCTTGCTCCTTTAGTAGCGCAATGACGAAGGTCATGTAGGCGATATAGCCGACGCCGAACATCAGGTAGCCCGCCAGCCCGTAGGCAAACGGCCGGATGCGGAAGTGGCCTTGGGTGCCCCGCGCGGCCGGCGTGCCGTCGATCCTGGCCACCACCAGCGCCATCACCACGGTTGCCAACAGGCAGACGGCGCCCAGCGCGACCCACGCCCATTGCCAAGGATGGGCGGCGGCACGCAAGGCGGCGCTGGACAAGGAAAACGGCACCAGCAAGGCGGACAGGAGAATGCCGAACCCGGTCCCGCCATAGTAAATGCCGATCAGCAGGCCCGCACGGCCCGGATGGAGCGAACCCAAACGTGCCGCCAAGACCCCGCCGGCGATAAAGACAAAAGCGCTTGCCACGCCCGCCAGCACCCGCTGCGCCATCAGCAGATTGGCGTCGACCACGAAACCGGAAAGCATCATCACCACGCCGGCCAGCAGCGCGCCGCCAACCAGGGGCGTTTGCGCGCGGCAATGGCGCATCAGGAGCGGTGTCAGCAGCGCACCGATGAAATAGCCCAGCGCATTGCCGGTATTCATCGAGCCGGATAGAAAATAACTCCAGCCCAAGTCGTCGCGCATGGCCGGCAGCAGCAAGGCGTAGGAAAAGCGCGACAGCCCCAGCGAGATGGTCGCGCCCAGCGACAGCGCGAGCGCCAGCAGGAATGGGTGGCGCATCGCCAGCGACTGGTTTGCCGGACGCGCGCTGTGGGATGGGTGCAAAGGTTCGGTCATGGTGAATGGTCAAGCAAGAGCCTCACCTGCGGCTGCGCTATGCTCAGCTCATCTCCATGATCATGGCCACGATTTCGTCGCCGTACGACACCAGCTTCTTTTCGCCCACGCCCGTCACACCGCGCAGCTGCTCGAGCGACGTCGGCTTGGCCTTGGCAATTTCGCGCAGCGTCGCATCAACAAAGATGACGTATGCCGGCACATTGTGCACGCGCGCCGTTTCAACGCGCCACCAGCGCAGTTTCTCGAAAATTTCCTGCTCCGACTTGGACAGGTCCATCTCGATATGCGGCTTGCCCGCGCTCGCCGTGCGCTTGGGCTTGACGGGCTTTTGGTACTGGCGCAGCTGCACCTTCTGGCCGCCCTTGAGCACCGGGCGCGCGGCGTCGGTCAGCTTGAGCGAATTGAATACTTCATGGTCGACCGTGACCAGGCCGAGCGCGATCGCTTGGCGCAAGATGGCGCGCCACTCCGCTTCGGCGCGTTCGCTGCCGATGCCGAACACCGACAGCGAATCGTGGTGCCATTGCTTGATGCGGTCGGTCTCCACGCCGCGCAGCACTTCGATCACGTGGGTGGCGGCAAAGCGCTGGTCGACCCGGTAGATCGTCGAGAGCAGCTTTTGCACCGGCACCGTGCCGTCGAACGACACGGGCGGCACCAGGCAGGTGTCGCAATTGCCGCACGGGGTGGACTGCTCGCCGAAGTATTCGAGCAAGCGCATGCGCCGGCAGCTGAGCGTTTCGCACAGGCCCAGCATGGCGTCGAGCTTCATCGACAGCACGCGCTTGAAGGTTTCGTCGGCTTCGGATTCGTCGATCATGCGCCGCTGCAGCACCACGTCTTGCAGGCCGTAGGCCATCCAGGCGCTGGCCGGCATGCCGTCGCGGCCGGCGCGGCCGGTCTCCTGGTAGTAGCCCTCTATGCTCTTGGGCAGGTCCAGGTGGCACACGAAGCGCACGTCCGGCTTGTCGATGCCCATGCCAAAGGCGATGGTCGCGACCATCACGATGCTCTCTTCACGCAGAAAGCGCGACTGGTTGGCCGCGCGCTTGGGGTAGTCCATGCCGGCGTGGTAGGGCAGGGCGCGGATACCATTTTCGTTCAAGAATTCGGCGGTTTCTTCCACCTTTTTACGTGACAGGCAGTAGACGATGCCGGCGTCGCTGCCATGCTCGGTGGTGATGAAGTCGAGCAGTTGCTTGCGCCCGTTGCCCTTCTCGACGATCTGGTAGCGGATGTTGGGGCGGTCGAACGAGGACACGAACTGGCGCGCGTCGCCCAGTTGCAGGCGCAGCGCGATTTCGGCGCGGGTCTGCTGGTCGGCGGTGGCGGTGAGCGCGATGCGCGGCACGTCGGGAAAGCGCTCGTGCAGGATCGAGAGCTTGATGTATTCGGGCCGGAAGTCGTGGCCCCATTGCGAGACGCAGTGCGCCTCGTCGATCGCAAACAGCGCAATGCGCGAAGCGTCGAACAGGTCCAGGCAGCGCGGCGTCATCAGGCGCTCGGGCGCCACGTACACCAGGTCGATTTCGCCAGTGCGCACCAAACGCTCGATGCGCATCGACTCTTCGTACGTTTGCGTAGAGTTGAGGAAGGCGGCGCGCACGCCCACTTCGGCCAGCGCGTCGACCTGGTCTTGCATCAGCGCGATGAGCGGCGACACGACCACGCCCACGCCGTCGCGCAGCAAGGCCGGGATCTGGTAGCACAGCGACTTGCCCCCACCGGTAGGCATCAGGACCAGCGCGTCGCCGCCACCGGCCACGTGTTCGACGATTTCGCCTTGCTGGCCGCGAAAGGCTGGATAACCGAAAACGGTTTCCAGCAGATGAAGTGCGCGCGCGCCGGTGTCGGGGGCCATTATTCTGCCCAAACTACCCAGCCGTAATGCGCGCTGGCGATGACCAGCACGCCAAAGGCGATGCGGTACCAAGCGAAGACGGTAAAGTCATGGCTGGAGATGTAGCGCAGCAGCCAGCGGATGCACAAAAAGGCCGAGATGAATGCGGCCAGCGAGCCGATGGTAAACAGGGGCACGTCGCTGGAGGTGAGCAGCGCGCGGTGCTTGACCAGGTCATATACGGTAGCGACCAGAATGGTCGGGATGGCGAGGTAGAACGAGAATTCCGTGGCCACCTTGCGCGGCAGGCCGAACAGCATGCCGCCAATGATGGTCGCGCCCGAGCGGCTGGTGCCGGGAATGAGCGCGAGCGCTTGGGCAAAACCGACCTTGAGCGCGTCGAGCATGGTCATGTCGTCCACGCTTTGCACGCGCACGGCGGTTGGGTTGGCCTTCTGGCGCGCCTCGGCCCACAGAATCACAAAGCCGCCGACAATGAACGCAATAGCCACCGGCACCGGATGGAACAGCATGGTTTTGATAAGCTTGCCGAACAAGAGGCCGAGGATGGCCAGCGGCAGGAAGGCGACCACGAGGTTGAGAATGAATTTTTGCTGTTTGGGGTCGCTGAACATGCCGGCGAAAACTGCCTTGATGCGGGCGCTGAATTCCCACCAGACGGCAAACATGGCGGCAGCCTGAATGACGATCTTGAAGACGTTCGATTTTTCATCGGTGAAGTTAAGCAGGCTGCCCGCCAGGATCAGGTGGCCGGTCGATGAAATGGGCAAAAACTCGGTGAAGCCCTCCACCAGGCCCATCACGATCGCTTTTATCGCAAGAATAATATCCATGAAACGTTTTTTCGGTATATGAGGAAAATCGGGCCGGAAGGCGGCGTGCTGCGGGGTCGAAGCTTACCACGAGCACGCTGCTTGACCGTTCCGGCCCCGCAGATTTGCACCAATCCAGGCCGCAACTTTGCGATCTTCGCCGAAAAAAGCGTTTGCTGAGCAGTTGGAGTGCGCCCGGGCGGGGAAGTTCAGTGCGGCTAAGCGGGCGCGGTGGCCAGTTCCAGCGCCGTAATCCAGGCGATGGCATGCTCGCGGGTGGCGCCGCACATCTCGCTCGATGGCTGCAGGCCGGCGCAAAAGGCGGGCCGTTCGGGTTGGCCGAAGATGGCGCAGCCGTTGTCATCGCGCAATTGAATGCAGCGTACCCCGGCCGCTTTGCCGCCGGGCATGCCGGGGATGGGCGAAGTGATGGAAGGAGCGGTGCAGCACGCCCCGCAGCCGGGACGGCAGCTCAGGGGCGGCGTCATGCATGGAGTATACGCTTGGCGAGCGAGTAGGTCGGAAAAGCGCGCAGCGCGCATTCCGACATGGGCCGTCGAGACGCATGTCGGAATGCGGACTGCGTCCTTTTCCGACCTACTTTTTATGATCCTGCAAACGCGCCATCAATGCTGGTGATGCTTGCCCCCGGGCTTGGTCACTTCGATCACCGCCTCGCCGGGCTTGGCCGCCATCGCCGCCTTGTCCGGCGCGCTGACCGGCTGCGGCGCACCGCCGCTGACTTCGCGCGCCACCGTTCCCGGCGGGTGGCGGTACCAGCCCGGGTCCTGGTAGTCGCCCCGCGCGATCCCCTTGCGCACCTTCATGGTGGTAAACATCCCGCCCATGCCGACCGCCCCGAACGGCCCGCTCCCGGTCATCATCGGCAGCGTGTTTTCCGGCAGCGGCATTTCCATGTCGCCCATGTCGGCCATGCCCTTCTCGCCCATGGCCATATAGTCGGGAATGAGCTTGTTGATCTTGCCGAGCACCTCCTTCTGGTCCACGCCGATCATGGTGGGCACGTCGTGCCCCATGGCGTTCATGGTGTGATGCGACTTGTGGCAGTGGAAGGCCCAGTCGCCCGGCTCGTCGGCGATGAACTCGATCGCGCGCATCTGTCCCACCGCGACGTCGGTCGTCACTTCCGGCCAGCGCGCCGTCGGCGGCACCCATCCACCGTCGGTGCCGGTGACGGTGAACTCGTGCCCGTGGATGTGGATCGGGTGGTTCGTCATGGTCAGGTTGCCGACCCTGATCCGTACCTTGTCGTGCTGGCGCATCACCATCGGATCAATGCCGGGAAAGGCGCGGCTGTTGAACGTCCACAGATTAAAGTCGGTCATCGTGTTGACCTTGGGCGTGTAGCTGCCCGGGTCGATGTCGTACGAAGCGAGCAACAGGCAAAAATCCCGGTCCACCGGCATGAAGTGCGGGCCTTTTGGATGCGTGATCCACATGCCCATCATCCCCATCGCCATTTGCGTCATTTCGTCCGCGTGCGGGTGGTACATGAAGGTGCCCGGGCGGCGCGCGACAAATTCGTACATGAACGTCTTGCCAGGGCCGATGCCCTGCTGGGTGATGCCGGTCACGCCGTCCATCCCGTTGGGCAGGCGCTGGCCGTGCCAGTGCACGCTGGTGTGTTCGGGCAGCTTGTTGGTGACGAAAATGCGCACGCGGTCGCCCTCGACGACCTCGATGGTCGGCCCCGGCGACTGGCCGTTGTAACCCCACAGGCGCGCTTTCATGCCAGGCGCGATTTCGCGCACCACCGGTTCGGCCACCAGGTGAAATTCCTTGACCCCGTCCTTCATGCGCCACGGCAGTGTCCAGCCATTGAGGGTGACGACCGGATTGTAAGGCCGCCCGGTGGGCGGATGCAGCGGCGGCGCGGTGGCGGCTTTGTCCATGCTGACCGCTTCCGGCAGCGAAGCGGCGCCCACCCGGCTGACCACCGTGCCGGCCACCGCTGCCACACCCGCATTCTTGAAAAAACTCCTGCGTGTAACCATTGTTCGCTTCCTTGTCAGTGTTGGCCCGCAGCGCCCGTCATGGCGGCCTGCAGGGCCGAATCGGCGATCCAGAAATCGCGCTGCGCTTCGATGGCGGCGTTGACGCTGGCGACCTGCTCGCGCGCGTCGGCCAGCAGTTCGAACACGCTGATGAGCATGCCGTTGTAGCGCAGCAGCTGCTCGTCGGAGATGCGCTTTTTGAGCGGGACCACCTGGTCGCGGTAGTGGCGCGCGACGCCGTAGGCGCTATGGTAGGCCACGTACGACAGGCGCACTTGCGACCGGGCGTCAATGGCGCCGGCGGCGGCGCGCTGCAGCGCCTGCATGTAGGTCGCTTCGGCCCTGGCCACGCGCACGCCGCCAAAGTCGAACAGGGGGATTTCAAGCGATATTTCATACCCCGTGGCGCGCGCGCCGCCAGCTTCGCTGTTGTGCAGATAGCTCACATCGAGCAGGTTGACAAAGCGGGTTGCACGCGTCAGGCCCAGCGATGTGGCAAGGCCGGCCAGTTCCTTTTGCGCCATCAGGATGTCGAGCCGGTTGGCCATGGCCTGTTCTTCGGCGTTGCCGATGGTGCGCGGAGCGGCGGGCAAGTCGGGCAGGCGCTCCGGCAGCACAAAACCCGTTTGCGCGCCCGACAATCCCATCAGCCGGATCAGCTTTTCGCGCTCGGCGACCTGCGCCTGCCGCGCGCGTGCCAGCTGGCCCACCGCGTCGGCCAGGAAGGCTTGCTCGCGCGCCTGCTGCAAGGCGCTCCAGTTGCCCGCCTCCAGCATGCGGCGCGCCAGTTCGGCGCCCGCTTCAGCGGCGCTTTGCACCTGTTCCATGTAGTGCGCAGTTTGCCCGGCCGCGACGGCGCCGTACCACGCGCGCCGCGTTTCATCGGCCACGCGCAGCACCTCGGCGGCAGCGCGCAGCTGCGCCTGCTCGTAGCGGCGCTGTTCCAGCGCACGCGTGAGCGGCATGGTCAACAGGCCAATCACGGGCAGCATCAGCTTGCGTTCGATATCGACGCCGTCGCCACCGCGCAGGCGTCCAAAGGTGAAGGCCGGGTTGGACAGCCGGCCGGCCTGCACCAGGTCGGCCTCGGCGATGCCCAGCTCCGCGTAGCTGGCCTGCAGGCCGCGGTTGTTAAGCAGCGCGATGCTGACCGCGTTTTCCGCGCTCAGCGGCTGGGCGAGCAGGGCCGCGACCGACGCGCGCGCCGGTGCGGCCGGACCGGCGCGTTCGTGCACCAGGCGGCGCACGCCGTCCTGGCCGCCGTCGGCCGAGAGCGAGGCGCAGCCGCTCAGCGCGAACAGCGCGGCCAGGTAGCAGAGAGCATGGCGCACGACTAGGCCAGCGTAGCCGGGTAGCCGGCCGCCGCCATGACGTTGATGACCGCGGCGGCATTGTGCGTGGTGTCGACCTGCACCTGGTGGTTGTGCATCTCGAAACCAATGACGGCAACCGGGTCGAGGGCGCGCAGCGCCTTGGTAATAACGCCTGAGCAGTGCGCGCAGCTCATGTCCGGTACGTTCAGTGTAATCATGTGATGCTCCTTGCGGGAAGATGGCAAATGCTATTCTGGACGTTGCCACTATGGGAAGGTCAAGCCGATTGTATCGTGCGCGCGCCGCTTGACCTTACTATAATGGGAAGGCCGATGATGGCCGTAACCAGTTTGCACGGAGATCGGCCATGAGCACAACCACCCTTGAACGCAGCGACATCCCGGTAGAGACCGCGATTTCGGTCAGCGGCATGACCTGCGCTTCGTGCGCGGGGCGGGTCGAACGCGCTTTGCGCGCCGTGCCCGGCGTGGTCGACGCCAGCGTCAACCTGGTGACCGAGCGGGCCACCGTGTATGCGCACGGCAGCGCCGTCGCGCCGGCGGCGCTGGTTGCCGCCGTCGAAAAGGCCGGTTACGGCGCCGCTGCCAATGACGTCACGCCAAAGGCGGGCGCCGCACCGGAATCGTGGCAGATCGCTCTGGCCGCCGTGCTCACGCTGCCCCTGATCGTACCCATGCTGGCCGCGCTGGCCGGCGTGCACCTGATGCTGCCCGGCTGGCTGCAGTTTTTGCTGGCCACGCCGGTGCAGTTCTGGATCGGCGCGCGCTTTTACGGCGCCGCCTGGAAGGCGCTGCGCGCCGGCAGCGGCAACATGGACTTGCTGGTGGCGCTCGGCACCAGCGCTGCCTATGGCCTCAGTGTTTACCAATGGCTGGGGCAGGGCGGCGAGCACCTGTACTTCGAGGCGGCGGCGGTGGTCATCACTCTGGTGCGCCTTGGAAAATGGCTTGAAACACGCGCCAAGCGCCAGACCACGGAGGCGATCCGCGCGCTGCAGGCGCTGCGACCCGAAACGGCAACGGTGCGCGTCAACGGCGCCGAACGCGTGACGCCAATCGCCTTTTTGCGTGTGGGCGACGAGGTTGTGATCCGTCCCGGCCAGCGCA
The DNA here is from genome assembly GCF_049897805.1 of Massilia sp. TWP1-3-3. NCBI lineage: Bacteria > Pseudomonadati > Pseudomonadota > Betaproteobacteria > Burkholderiales > Oxalobacteraceae > Massilia > Massilia sp. TWP1-3-3. Next base: position 68,519 of record NZ_JAFCWX010000007.1, on the reverse strand, counting down.
TCCCGATGGATGGCGTGGTCATCGAAGGGCAAAGCCACGCCGACGAATCGATGCTGACTGGCGAGAGCCTGCCGGTGGCAAAAACTGCCGGCAGCCAGGTGGTGGGCGGCGCCGTCAATGGCGAAGGGCTACTGGTGGCGCGCGCCGGCGCGGTGGGCGCGCAGACCGTATTAGCGCGCATTATCGGCGCAGTCGAAGACGCCCAGGCCGGCAAGGCGCCGATCCAGCGCATGGTGGACCGGGTCAGCGCGGTGTTCGTGCCGGCCATCGTGCTGATCGCGCTGGCCACGTTTGCGCTGTGGTGGAGCCTGGGCGGCGACTGGCGCGTGGCGCTGCTCAATGCGGTGGCGGTGCTCGTGATCGCCTGCCCGTGCGCGCTGGGCTTGGCCACACCCACCGCCATCATGGCCGGCACTGGCGTGGCCGCGCGCCACGGGATCCTAATCAAGGATGCCGAAGCGCTGGAACTGCTGCATGGGGTGCAGGTGATGGCGTTCGATAAAACCGGCACGCTCACGGCCGGCAAGCCGCGCCTGACCACGTGGCGCGCACTGGACGGCGACGACCATGCGCTGCTGGCGCTGGCCGCCGCGGTTCAACTGGGTAGCGAGCATCCGTTGGCGCGCGCCGTAGGCCAGGCCGCGCGCGAAGCAGGCATTGTTCCTGCCATGGCCAGCGCGACCCAGGCCGTGGCCGGGCTGGGCGTGACAGCCAGCGTGGGTGGCGTGGCGCTGGCGCTGGGCAGCGCGCGCATGCTGGCGCAGCATGGTGTCGATGGGGCTGATGGCGGTGCGCTGGCCGATCTGGCGCGCGAACATGAGCAGGCCGGCGAGACCGTGTCGTGGCTGGCCGAGCTTGGCCCTGCGCCCAGATTGCTCGGCATGCTCGCCTTTGGCGACACGCTCAAGCCCGAGAGTGCGCAGGCGGTCGCGCGCCTGCGCGCGGCGGGCGTGCGCAGCGTCATGCTCACCGGTGACAACCAGGGGAGCGCGCAGCATATCGCCGCGCTGCTGGGTATCGACGAGATCCATGCCCAGCTTATGCCCGAAGACAAAGCGCGCTTCATTGCCGGCCTGCGGGCGCAGGGCTTGCGGGTGGCCATGGTGGGCGACGGCATCAACGACGCGCCGGCGTTAGCTGCCGCCGACATCGGCATTGCTATGGGCGGGGGCACCGATGTGGCCATGCACACTGCCGGCCTGACGCTGATGCGGGGCGATCCGCGCCTGCTGGTGGACGCGATCGACATTTCGCGCCGCACCTACAACAAGATTCGCCAGAACCTGTTCTGGGCGTTTGTGTTCAATGCCGTGGGCGTGCCGCTGGCCGCCTTTGGCCTGCTCAACCCCATGCTTGCCGGCGCCGCGATGGCAATGTCGAGCGTGTCGGTGGTATCGAATGCGCTGCTGCTCAAACGCTGGCGCCCGAAAGGAACGGTATGAATATCGGCGACACCGCAAAAGCGTCGGGCGTCTCAGCCAAAATGATCCGCCACTACGAGGCCATTGGCCTGATCGGCGCAGCGCTGCGCACCAGCGCGGGCTACCGCATCTACGACGCGCGCGACGTGCAAGTGCTGCAGTTTATTCACCGCGGCCGCGCGCTCGGTTTTTCGCTCGACCAGATCAAGACCTTGCTGGCGCTGTGGCAGGACAAGCAGCGCGCCAGCAAGGATGTGCGGGCGATGGCCCGGCAGCATATCGACGAACTTGATCGCAAGATCGCCGACCTGCAGGCCATGCGCCGCACGCTGGAAACGCTGGCCACGCGCTGCCACGGCGACGGGCGTCCCGATTGTCCGATCCTGGATGATTTGTCGCACGGCTGATGCATGCGGGCCGGAAGCAAGCTGCCGTCCTGGTCACCTGATCCAGATCATCAAGCCCAGGAACAGGACGGGGGCGGCGATCCACAGCCAGCGCGGACCGGGGAACAGTTCGCGCCAAAAGATGCTGCGGGCGGCGGCATTGGCTTGGGCGAAGATGCCTTCGGCCTCGGCCAGGATGGCGCGGCGCTCGGCACTGCCCTGGTCGGCCGTGGCGCGAATTTCATTGAGGCGCTTGCTGCTGATGACGTCGGCCATGGTCATCCAGGCCAGGGCGGCGGCAGGCGAGGCCAGGACATTTTCGGTCGACACGCTCGCCAGCGCGCTTTCGCCTTCTTCTTCGGTAATCAGATCTTCCGTCACCAGCGTGTCGATCCATTGCTGGTTAAAATTGTCGCGCAGCCTGTCGAGCAGCGCAATGGTCTCGGCCAGCACCGCGTTGTGGCGATCGAGTTCGTCGCCCGAATAGGTGGCGGTGACGTGGCGGCACGCCTGGCGCAGTTGGTCTTCGGTCAGGATGTCGCGGCATACCAGCCAGACCAGGAGATGCGGCAGGTCGGGATAGGCGTCCAGTTCCGCAAGTTGTGGATGGGCCAGCGCGCGCCGCACATGGCTGGCGTTGATGATGCCGATGGCCTTGAGCGTGGCGAGGTGGCTGGTCTGGAGAGCGGTGGTCATGGCAGAGGCTGGTGGTGAGAATTGTATATCTTACAATTTTTTACGGCTGTGTGCTCGTCAGCAGATAACGAAAAGAAATGGTCAACGCAGGATAATGCAGTGTAATATTGTATTTAAAGAAAGTTTCTGGCGCCACACCTTCGCTGATCTCGACATTTCAATTTTTTTCTTATCTGAAAGGCCACATGAGTGCCGACCTGACAGAACGTATCAACACTGCCCTCGCGCAGTTCTCCACGACGACCAGGTTGTACGCTCTGGACGTTGGCGCTAGTGCACGCGAGCTGGGATCGGGCGGGCTGCTTGTGGAAGCGTTTGCCGCGGACGAGGCGGTCCAGGCAGTGGGTGCGCGTGACGTGATCGTGTTGTCGACTAACGCGCATCTCGAGCTGGCCCGGCTGCTCGGACAGCAGGCCTGCCTTCGAATCAGTCTGGCCGACGGCACGCGCAGCAGCTTTAGCGGTGACATCAGCGAAGCGTCCATGCTTGGTAGTGAAGGCGGCTTGGCGCGCTACCGTTTGCGGCTGTCGCCATGGATGTGGCGCATGAGCCAAGTTCGCAACAGCCGCGTGTGGCAAGACAAGTCCGTGATTGAGATTGTCGAGTCGGTATTTGCAGCCTATTTGCCACTGGCCATCTGGCGCTGGAGCGACGAAACTGGCCCGTTCATGGCAGCGGCACCGCTGCGCGGCTATTGTTGTCAGTATCGCGAAACTGATCTGGACTTCGTGCAGCGCGTTCTGACCGGGGAAGGCCTGGCTTGGCGTTTTGAACAATCGGAGGACGGTGTTGGTGTGGTCCTGTTTGCCGACAGCACGCAGTTGAGCGCCGTGCCGCAAGACGCCAGCAGCGAAGCCGACGGCGGTATTCGGTTTCACAATGCACGCGCTGGCGAACGTCAGGATACCGTGCAGGGTTTGCGCGCCGAGCGCTCGGTTAGCACTTCGCTGACGACCGTCCTCAGTTACGATTACAAATCCAAACAGGTGGTGGGCGCGAGTACGCCGTCGAGGCTGCAAAATGGCAGTAGCATTCCCCCGCTTGAATCGTTCGACGCGCCTGGGCACTTTGCCTTCGCGGATGCGGATCAGGCGCAGCGCTACTCGCAATTGCAGATGGAAGGGCACGAAGCGCGCAGCCAACTGTGGGGCGGCCGCTCCACCTTGCGCACCCTGCGGGCCGGGACGCGCTTGACCATTCTCGATGCCCCGTTGCAGCGCCTGGGTGAAACTCCTTCGTTCACGGTAGTGCGCGTTGCCAGTGTCGGCGTCAACAACCTGCCGTCGCCTGCCCAGCAAGCGTTGGCCGAACTGTTCGGGCCCATTCCGGAACTTCTGCAGGAGATTGTGCGTGACAACAGACCCGGTGATTTCGCTTTGGTTGTTGCGCAAGCATGCAAGACGGGCTATGCGAATTGCTTCGAAGCGATAGCGGCTGATGTTCCATGGCGCCCGCAGTTGCCTGACAGTGCCGGGCGCAAGCATCCACGTCCGACCGCACTAGGCTCGCAAAGCGCGATTGTCGTTGGCCCTGACGGCAACGACAGCGCCAATGGCGCTGATGAACTGTACTGCGACAGACTTGGCCGCGTACGCATCCGCTTTCATTGGCAGGACAACATCGCGGCCACCTGCTGGGTGCGCGTGGCGCAACGTTCAGCCGGCGGTGGGATGGGTAGTCAGTTTCTGCCACGAATCGGGATGGAAGTACTCGTCCAGTTCCTTGAAAATGATATAGACCGTCCGATTATTGTCGGCGCCTTGTACAACGGCCAGGGCGAAGGCGGCGTGGCGCCGACGCCTGCCGGCCAGAGCGGCGGCGAAAGCCAGTCCGAGCGCTTCGACCCGGCCCATGATCACGCGACGTCTGCACAGGGCAATATCGCCGGCGGCAATAGCCCGCTGTGGCATGGCGCCTCGAGCGACAGCAAAGGCCATCGCAACGGATCGGCGCAGTGGGGCGTGCGCAGCAAGGAGTTTGGCGCGTCGGGCTACAACCAGTTGCTGTTCGACGACACCGATGGGCAAGGCCGCATTCAGCTCAAGAGCAGCAACGCCGCCAGCGAGCTCAATCTTGGTCATCTGATCCACAGCGCGGACAACTATCGCGGCAGTTTCCGCGGTCATGGCGCCGAGCTGCGGACCGACGCCTATGGCGCGGTGCGTGCCGGGGCCGGATTGCTCATCACCAGTTACAAGATCAATCACAATGCCGGCGCACGCGATGCCGCGGGCGATAACGGGCCGGCGATCGCCATGCTTAAGCAAGCGGTCGCATTGGGCGAAACGTTCAGTGGTGCGGCCAAAAAGCACGAAACAGTGGCCTTGGCGGCGCACGTGGGCGCGGCCAAGGCCAACGCCAGCGTGCTCGATGAACAGGCCGCGCCGCTAAAGTCGCTGCTGACGGCGGTATCGGGCATGGTTAGCACCGAGACGCTGCCTAAGGCCAAAGCGGACGCTGGCAGCAAAGAGACGAAACCTGCCGACGGCAAGCTGCCCCACGCGACGGACGCCATCATCGCCATCGCGGCCAAGAGCGGCCTGGGAGTTACTGCAGGGCAGAGCGTGCAACTGGCCAACGGCGAAACCGTGACGCTCATGAGCGGGCAGGACAGTCAACTCATTACCGGCGGCCAGATGCGGGTGCACAGCGGTCAGGCTATAGGCGTGCTGGGCGGCGCAGTGAAGGCGGGGGAGAACAATGTCGGCCTGCAGATAGTTACGGCCAAGGACGCGATTGATATCCAGGCGCAGAGCGACACGCTTAAGGTGCAGGCGCGCAACGAGGTTAATGTGATTAGCGCGAATGCGCATATCGACTGGGCCGCCGCCAAGAGCATCAGTTTGTCGACTGCTGGAGGGGCCAACATCACTATCGACGGTGGCAATATCGTCGTGCAGTGTCCGGGCAAGATTACTATTCATGCCGGCAAAAAGAGCTTTCTCGGACCGGAGCGGCGCCCAATGGCGATGCCAGAGCTCCCCCGGAGCATTTGCGTGGAGTGCCTGCGTAAGTCCCTCGCGGCGGCGGCCGCTTTCACGGTGGTCGGATAAATCATGTTTATCGATCCGCACCAGCCTGAAACGATAGCCCAGTTGGCACAGCGAGCAGATGACCTGCCCGATGAGTGCCAGCTCTACCTGCTGCTGGACGGTGCATTTCTCCCGGGGCTGTACCGCTCGAAGCCTTTCCAAAGCAGCACAGACGTGCCGTTTTATCTTCTGTTTGAAACGCTGCCAGGCTGCACTGACGCGGTCAGGGATGTTTCACCGTTCCTAATGTTGATCAAGCCGGCAGGCGGCGTGCTGATGGGACAGCTGGATGCAAAGCTTAGGACTTGCAGTGGCTGGCCGATGGTCAGTGCCATCGCCACCACGGAAAATTTGGAACAGTTGGGTGCGCGGCTCGCGGCCTGGTGCATCATCGAAAATGATGGGCAGCGCTTCAATTTTCGATTTCCCGATACACGCCGCTTGCCGGGCAGTTTTGCAGCGCTCCGCGCGGACCAGCGCGCCCGGTTCACAGGGAGTATGCATTTCTGGTCGTATATCGGCAGGGATGGCAACTGGGCTGATTTGGAGGTGGCAGGGACGGTAAGCGCGGTGGCGGCGGACGCAGTGCTGGACGACGTTCAGTTCGGAGCAATCCTTGATGACGCCGCGCCTGATGAAGTGTTGTTCCGCCTTGCATACAGTGGGTTTGAATCCGATCTTGCGCACTCGCTCTTGCATGCAGCCGTCAGTGCTGCGCTCACCACGGCAAGGCAAGCGGGTTTGGAAGACGACTTGCGAGAAGAGTGGTGCGAGCATGTCGCGCGCCACGGGCACAATAGCCTAGCCAGCCTGGCGCAATGGCGCACCAACTTGGCGAACAGCTGAACGGAGAGGGTGCCAAATAATGATGGAGAATGTATGAGTTTATGGATCTATCGTTTGCGCTCGCGCTTGGCCGAAGCTGGTGCGGTGCTGGTCTTGCTGATGCTAATTGCATGCGCCAAGTCGGAGCGCGCGGACGATGGGCGGGTACCCGTGGGCATTCATGGCGTTAACTATACTGCGCAAGAATTTGGTTTTGTGCTGGTCGATCCGGAGGACAAGGAAAATGGGGCGGGCGAAGAGGCGATCACTGCGTTTGGCGCAGGCGGCACGGTGTGCTGTTTTAATCTACCGAAGCAATGGCGTGCTGGCCTAAAGGCGGAGCTGAGAGCCACGGTTTGGATTCCGCCGACGCCGGACAAAAGTTTGTCTTCTGTGAAAGAGAGCTATGTGCTCGACATTCCGGCCTACGAGCAGGGCAAGGCTGCGGAGCTGTGGATACTTCGCACTGCAGACAATGAATATAGTCTTGTAGCGAGTAACTTCCAGCCTGATCATCCGCAATGGCCTGGAAAAATTAAGGGCTGGCCAGTGCCGAGCGTGGCGTATCAGCAAATCCTCTACGCACGTTCGTTGAAAGAGGCGCAATCGGATGTCGATCTGTTTGAAAGCTCGTTGGAAGATCTGAAAAATCAGCCTGTCGAACACGGGAAGGAAATGTGGAGGCACCGGATGGTGGGAGAATCGGAAGCATTGAAAGCCTATAAAGGTCCGGAAGACCCTGCATACCTTGCCTCGCTACGTGCGGAGTATCAGTTTGGACTTGTCGAGGCCCAGGGAAAACTGAAGCGTGTGCGGGCCACACAGCCATGAAAATGGGAAGCCGGTTTTGGAAGAATAGGTACGCGATGGGCGATTCGAGCGTGTTGCCCGCGCCGTGAAGTGCAAGAAGCTTGCCTGGCCTGCCGCAATGGCGGACAAGCTCAATAAATTAGGTGCCAACCTTGATGGAGAATGTATGAGTTTATGGATCGATCGTTTGCGCTTGGCCATAGCCGGTGCGGTGCTGATCTTGCCGATGCTAACTGCATGCGCCAAGTCGGAGCGCGCGGACGACGGGCGGGTGCCAGTGAGTATTCATGGCGTTAATTATACTGCGCAAGAATTTGGTTTTGTGCTTGTCGATCCGTCAGACAAGGAAAATGGGGCGGGTGAAGAGGCGATCACTGCGTTTGGAGCAGGCGGCACGGTGTGCTGTTTTAATTTGCCGAAGCAATGGCGTGCTGGTCTGAAGGCGGAGCTGAGAGCCACGGTTTGGATCCCGCCGACGCCGGAGAAGAGTTTGTCTTCTGTGAAAAAGAGCTATGTGCTTGACATTCCAGCCTACGAGCAGGGCAAGGCTGCAGAGCTGTGGATACTTCGCACTGCCGCCGACGAATATAATCTCGTAGCGAGTAACTTCCAGCCTGATCATCCGCAATGGCCCGGAAAGATAAAGGGCTGGCCAGTGCCGAGCGTGGCGTATCAGCAAATCCTCCACGCACGGCTTTTGAAAGAGGCGCAATCGGATGTAGATCTGTTTGAGCACTCATTGGCCAGTCTAAAAAATAACCCCGTCGAATACGGGAAGGAGATATGGGACCACCGGATGGTGAGAGAAGCTGATGCATTGAAGGCATATAAGGGCCCAGGAGACGCCGAATTCCTTGCCATGCTGCGTGAGGAGTATCAGACCGGACTGACGGAGGCCCAGGAAAACCTGAAGCGCGTGAAGGTCGCACAGCCATGAAAACAGCACCAGACGCGGGGACGATGCTGGTTCCGAACATCGGTTTAAATTTCCTCAACCCCGCAGAGAAGGAGGCTTTTTTCTCTGAGGGGGAACTGCAGGATTTGAAAAAATACCAGCGCCGCGAGCAACCAGAATTCGGCAAGCCCGGTGAATCGTGCAAGACAAACCTCTTTTTTGGGTTCTTCTTCGATGGCACCAAGAACAATTACATTGATGCCGAGAATGGCGGCAACAACCACTCCAACGTCGCGCGCCTGTACGATTGCTATCCCGGCCTTTGCGTGCCTAAAATCCTTCCCCGTTCGACTGATTGGACGTACAAGCCAGATCAGTTCAATAATTTTTTCAAGGTCTACATCCCCGGTGTTGCCTCCAAATTTGAAGCAGTCCAAGATAGCGGCGAGGGGGTAGACGGTATTGGCGGCGGCGCCGCAGGCCTGTTTGGCGAGCGCAGGATCGTATGGGCAATGATTCAGGCCATTAATAATTTACACCGCTTCTATCTGAAGGCGCCGTTGATTGCCCCTCCTGAAGCGCTGCTTCTAGTGAAAAGGATTGCCCTCACCCATCAACGCCGAGAACTGTTCCGGGCGAGAGGAGAACTTGCAAATAATCATGTGTTACAAGGTGAGAAGCTCCACGCTAAAATGGAATTTATAGCGTTGCTGGAGCGACTGCATGCAGCGATAAGCGGATTCATGATCACCGAAGAAGGGTCGGGCGGCTACATGGTCGGTCCGGGGACGGTCAAGACCATTCACATCTCCACCTTTGGATTTTCCCGTGGAGCCACCCAAGCCAGGGCGTTCAATAACTGGATGATCAGCCTGTGTGAACTTGATGCGCAAATGACTAACGCCAAGCACACGCACACTCTGGGTGGCTTTCGCGTGTCGTTCGACTTCCTGGGGCTGTACGACACCGTCGCCTCTGTTGGTGCTGGCAATTCCTTCGGTAACGTCCCATTGTTGAAATTGTTCGACGGGCATGGCGGATGGGCCGACACGGAGCACAGCCTGCGTGTAACTCCCGGTGTTCCATGCGTGCACTTGGTGGCCGCTCACGAGCTGCGCCGCAGTTTTCCATCGGATTCCATCTCCGTGGAAGGACAGCTTCAGCCGAACTGGTGGGAGATTGTCATTCCGGGCGTCCATTCTGACCTTGGTTGCGGTTACGCTCCCCAGGAGCAAGGCAAAGGCAAGTTGGGAGATGGAACCGACATGCTGGCGCGGATTCCTCTAGCGGTCATGTACAAGATGGCCAGGCTTGCTGGCGTCCCCTTGAAACTTGAATATGCATCAGAGGTGGCGAAGGACCGTTTCGCGATTCAGAAGGCGACCATCGAACACCTGAATAATTACTTGGCTGTATGCAAGGTGAAGAGTGGTTCGCTGACCGCCATCATGCGTGAACAGGCGCGCTTGCAGATGGAGTGGCGCCTGTCACGGCGATCAACAGGAAAAACGCCAATCGAGCGGACCCAATTCTACAGTCGCTGCAACATGCTCGATAAAAACGATTTTCACAGTGCCTTCCTGGAATTTGAGCAGGAAACCGCCGATTTCGAGGAATGGAAGGGGAATGCGGGCAAGAATTTCAAACCTGAGCAGCAGCTAGCCGGATTTTCAAACGACCACAAAAGCGAATGGGAGGAGATCGCTCGGTGGTATCAGCCATATCCAACTGTGTCGGAAGCCGTGGCGGTCATGTTCGACGAATATGTGCATGATTCACGATCATGGTTCAAAATTATTCCCGGCAACCCTGACTCGGTGAAGGCAACAAAAGAAAAGCTCGACGAGCTTTGCTTCAAGCGCGATGAAGGTGCGCGCTTGCGCGCTCGCGCGGCCCAAATGAAGGCAACATTCGGCATGGATATGCGGCAAGGACGTATCCGTCGACCTGAGGATAGTATGGAGCTCACGCCTGAAGAGCTCAAGCTGGCGAATGCTTATACTGCGGGTGGCAAGGAAATACCTCCGATGATTACAAAAGGCCGCGAGCCATACGCCGGCAAGAACCGTGCTGGCTATCTGCGCTTCCGAAAGATCTATGGCGGCAAAGACAGCGTGCTGTTGTCGTCTGTGCCACCTGAAAATGATTCGCGCGGCGCTACCTAATCAATAGCCTCCCGTCGGGCACGAACCAGTCGTCCCTGTAGCGGCCTGATTCAAGAGTCGTTTATTGTGGCTGCAGTCGCTATTCAAGGGGCTATTATTTCAGTCAACAATCAAGCGCGTATCAACAGCGTCAGTACCTTGACGCTTAGCAACCACCGGTCTATATTAATGACTCGCAAGTAAGTTACCGGATTGAAGCATGCAATGCCCTTTTGAAATGAAGCCGCGCTGGGAGCGCCGCAAAGACGCCCGCCCGCAGGAGCTGCTGGCCGCCGCCCTCGACTTGTTCGTCGAGCGCGGCTACGCTTCCACCCGCCTGGAAGACGTGGCCCGCCGCGCCGGCGTGTCCAAGGGCACCTTGTACCTGTACTTCACGAATAAAGAAGAGCTCTTCAAGGCCGTGGTGCGCGACACCATCGTGCCCGCGCTGGGCGAAGCCGAGGACATCATTTCCAGCTACGACGGCCACTCCGCCGACCTGATGCGCTGCGTCCTGATGAACTGGTGGCAACGCCTGGGAGCCACCAAGGCCTCCGGCATCATCAAGCTGGTGATGTCGGAAGCGGGTAATTTCCCCGATCTTGCACAGTTTTACCAGGAAGAAGTCATTAACCGCAGCACCAGCATGATCGCCAGCATGTTCGATCGCGCCATCGCCCGGGGCGAATTTCGGCCCGTCGACGTCAACGTGATGACCCAGGTGCTGATCGCGCCCATGCTCATGCTCATCACCTGGAAGCATTCGGTCGGCCCGTGCAGCCAGGGCGGCCTCGATCCGATGGTGTTCCTCGAAGCCTTCCTCGACATGGCGCTGCATGGCCTGCTGACCGCGCCGGCCCCCCTTTGACCCGGCCACAACGGCAGGTCCGTCATTGCCGGGGTTTCATTACCTTTAAACTGCAGACTGTCGCAATTTCCGGCGATCTGAGGGCCCATGTCGTTAAGATGTGGGAACTAAGGCCGTTCAACGATAAAATATCGCATTATCATTTTCTCACCGAGTACATAGATGAATATCGAACAAGCCCGCTTTAACATGATTGAACAGCAGATCCGTCCCTGGAACGTGCTGGATTCGGACGTGCTCGATCTGCTGCTGGTCGTCAAGCGCGAGGATTTCGTGCCGGCCGCGCACAAAGCGCTGGCCTTTGTCGACACCGAAATCCCGCTCGGAAGTGGCGAAGCGATGTTCACGCCCAAGATCGAAGCGCGCATCCTGCAGGAAGTCCAGCTCAAAAAGCACGAGAACGTGCTGGAAATCGGGGCCGGCTCGGGCTACATGGCAGCCCTGCTCGCGCACAAGGCGCGCCACGTGACGACGATCGAAATCAATCCGGCGCTCAAGGAACTGGCGCAGGCCAATTTGGCCCGTGCCGGCCTGAGCAACGTAACGGTGGAACTGGGCGACGGCGCGCAGGGCTGGAACGCGGGCGCGCCGTTTGACGTGATCGTCATCTCCGGTGCGCTCGAGGCGCTGCCGGAAGCCTTCCTCAAGCAGATCAAGGTAGGCGGACGCATCGCCGCCATCATCGGCCAGGCGCCGGTCATGACGGCGCAAGTGATCACCCGCGTGTCGGAAACGGCGTACGACACCGTCAAGGTGTTCGAGACCAACGTCAAGCTGCTGTCGGACTCGGTCAAGCACTCGCGCTTTACCTTCTGAGCGATGAACCACCTGACTGCCCCCGAACTGTCGGCATGGTTGGCCGATCCCGCCCGCGCCCAGCCCTTGCTGCTGGACGTGCGCGAAAACTGGGAGTTTGAAACCTGCAAGATCGCCGGTTCGACCCAGATCCCGATGAGCACCATACCGGCGCGCATCGAAGAACTGGACGAGGATACAGAGATTGTCTGCATCTGCCATCACGGCGCGCGCAGCATGCAGGTGGCGGCCTTTTTGGAGCGCAATGGCTTTGGCAAGACGTTTAATTTGACGGGCGGAATTCACGCCTGGGCGGTACAGGTAGACCCGGCAATGCCGAAGTATTGACTGACGACAGTTGGCAAATGCGGCGTGCGGGAACGGCTGTAATGGTTAACCCTTTTGATGATGACTCCAACGGAGAATGTAATGCAGAAATCCCATATCGCCGTGCTGATCGCCAGCGCATTTCTTTCGATTAGTGCACAGGCGGCCGACCTGATCCAGGTCTACCAGCAGGCGTTGGCCAACGACGCAACTTTTGCCAGCGCGCGTGCTTCGCTGGCCGTCGGCCGGGAAAAGACAACCCAGGGCCGCTCCCTGTTGCTGCCTACCGTGGGCCTGGACGGCAGCATCGTCAGGAACGACGGCGATTCATCCCCATGGAACGAGGGCGCGCTGGGCGCGAACGGCATCATCACCGGCGCCAGCCAGCAATATCGCACCACCACCCACACGCTGTCGCTGCAGCAGCCGCTGTTTCGCTGGGCGAACTGGCAGACTTACCAGCAGAGCAAACTGCAGCAGGCGCTGAGCGAAGCGCAGTTCGCGCAGGCGCAGCAAGACTTGATCACGCGCGTCTCGCAAGCGTACTTCGACGTGCTGGCCGCGCAAGATACGCTGGAACTGAACCGCGCCCAAAAAACGGCAACCACGGAGCAGCTGGCCTCGGCCAAGCGCAATTTTGAAGTCGGTACCCAGACCATCACCGACACCCACGAAGCGCAGGCCGCGTACGACTTGGTCGTGGCGCAGGAGTTTGCCGCCATCAACGACCTGGAAAATAAGCGCAGCGCGCTGCAGGCCATCATTGGCGCCGCGCCGACCGTGCTCGTCCCGCTTAAGCCGGGCGTGGTGCTCGCCGCGCCCCAGCCGGCGGCGATCGAGCCGTGGGTCAGCTCGGCCGAGAGCGCGAACTATGGCGTGGTCAGCGCCGAACTGGCGTATGAATCGGCCAAGCGCGACATCCAGAAAAGCCGCGCCGGGCATTATCCGACGCTCGACCTGGTCGCCAACGCGCGCCGTCAGAGCAACAGCGGCCAGTACAACGTGTCGGGCACGAACAACAGCAACGCGATCGGCGTTCAATACAGCCTGCCTTTGTTCAACGGCTTTGCCGTCACCAGCCGGGTGCGGGAATCGATCGCGCTCGAAGACAAGTCGCGCAACGACCTCGAGACCACGCGCCGCAACGCTGCCCTGGGCGCGCGCCAGGCGTTTTTAGGTGTCAATAGTGGGCTGGCGCAGGTGCGCGCCTTGCAGGCGGCCGAAGTGTCGAGCACGTCAGCGCTCGAGTCGAACAAGCTGGGCTACCAGGTTGGCGTGCGCATCAATATCGATGTGTTGAACGCCCAGCGCCAGCTGTACCTGACGCGCCGCGACCTGTCGCGCGCACGCTACGACACGATTATGAATGGCTTGCGCCTGAAGTCGGCCGCAGGTTCGCTGCGCGAAGCCGATCTGGTACCGGTGAATAATCTGCTGGTGAAGTAGGCAAGCAAGCTCTCGGAAAAGCGCCTCGCGGGGCGCTTTTTTACGTGCACCCACTATACTTTTGCCGTGACCGTCTTGCACTGCGTCCCCAATCGCTACCCAGCGCGCCTGCGCATTCGCGTATCTGCTGTCACAGCTTCTCTTTCGCGCTATAGTCGAGACCGGACTCGGCGCATTTATGCCGCGTAAATACATTGCGTAGGAAATGTTATTTTGCTTGAACCACCAGAAATCGCCGACGAAGTCGAACGCCTGTCGGCCTTGTGCCGACTGAACTTGCTCGATACGCCTCCCGATGAACGCTTCGAGCGCATCACCCGCAGCGCGCAGCGCATGTTCAACGTTCCCATTGCCCTGGTCACGCTGATTGACAGCAACCGCCAGTGGTTCAAGTCTCGCGCCGGGCTGGCGCTCGCCGAAACGCCGCGCCGTATTGCTTTCTGCGCCCATGCGATCCTGAACTCGGCGCCGCTGATCGTTGGCGATACCCGCGCCGACCCGCGCTTTGCCGACAATCCGCTGGTCACTGGTGCGCCGCATATCGGTTTTTACGCCGGCATTCCCATCCACGATACGGGCGGCTGGCGCGTCGGCACGCTGTGCCTGATCGACCATCAGGCGCGCCATTTTTCAAGCGCTGACGTCAGCGCGCTGTGCGACCTGGCGCAGTGGGCCGAGACGGAATTGAACCTGTATTCGCTCAAGCAGGCAACCGCGATCTGCCACGAAAAAGAATCGCGCCTGCAAGCAATTGTCGAACACGCAGGCGACGCCATCGTGACGATCGACGACAAGGGCACGATCGAAACCTTCAACCCGGCCGCGCAGCGCATCTTCGGCTACCGGCCTGAGGACATCATCGGCCAGCCAATCATGCGCTTGGCGGCCAGGCACTACCGCGCCGGTTTGGCGCGCGATCTCGCAGTGCTCGCGAAAAACGGCATCCAGAACGGCAAGTCGCTCAACCGCCAGGTGTTCGTCGAGCGCAGCAATGGCGAGCGCTTCCCGGCCAACCTGGTGGTCAGCGAAATGCGCATCAATGATCGGCGCGCCTTCACCGGCCTGGTGCGCGACATCTCGAACCGGCGCCGCTCGAGCGAAGACGTAAAGCGCGCCAACCGCCAATTGGCCGAAACGCTCGGTCTGCAGCAAGCCATTCTCGACAGTACCCGCTACGCGATCATCGCTGTCAACCTGCAGGGCAAACTGACCATGTTCAATGCCGGCGCCCAGCGGATGCTCGGTTATACCGCGGCTGACATGAAGGCGCACGGCTCGCTGGCCGTCCTGCACGATCCGGCCGAGCTGGCCGCGCGCGGCGCCGCGCTGGCGGCCGAACTGGGCCACCCGCTCGCAGCGCTGGCCGACGCCGTCGTCGCCAATGCGCGCGACGGCAGGCGCGACGAAAGCGAATGGACCTACGTGCGCAAGGATGGCTCGCGCTTGCCGGTCATGCTGTCGGTGTCGGCGGTGTGGGACGAGCAAGTGTTGGCCGGCTTTGTCGTCATTGCCCAGGACCTGAGCGAGCGCAAGAAAATCGAGCAGCTGAAAAACGAGTTCGTCTCGACCCTGTCGCACGAACTGCGCACGCCGCTGACGTCGATCCGCGGTTCGCTCGGCCTGCTGGCCGGCGGTGCCGCCGGTGCCATTCCCACGACGGCCATGGTCCTGCTCGATATCGCCACCAAGAACTGCGATCGCCTGGTGCGCCTCATTAACGACATGCTTGACGTTGAAAAAATCGAATCGGGCAGCATGCGTTTTGAGGCCGTGGTGCAGCCGCTGCTGCCGCTGATCGAGCAGGCGGTGGCGGCCACCAACGCCTACGCCGCTCAGTTCCAGGTCAGCTTCGACCTGCGCGCCGACGCCGGTGAAACGCGCGCTGCCGTCGACACCGACCGCCTGCTGCAGGTGTTGATCAACCTGCTCTCGAATGCCTCCAAGTTCGCCCCGTCAGGCGATGTGGTCGAAGTGCGTTTGCGCCGGCTGGCCGGCGTGGCGCGCGTGTCGGTGACCGATCACGGGGTGGGTATTCCGGAACAATTTCGCGACCGGATTTTCCAGAAGTTCGCGCAGGCCGACGCCACCGACAGCCGCCAGAAGGGCGGCACGGGACTGGGCCTGAACATCTCCCGGGCGATCATTGAAAAGCACCACGGCACGATCGACTTTACCAGCGTGCCGGGGATGCGCACCGAGTTCTATTTCGACTTGCCGCTGGCGAGCGAGCAACCATGAACCACAAGATAAGAACGCATCGTACATGCGAGAGAAACCATGCGTGAGATCAGGCTTGTAATGTACGTCGAGGATGACCCGGACATCCAGATGGTGGCGCAGATGGCGCTGGAAGTAGTCGGCGGAATGACTTTGCGCACCTGCAGTTCGGGCCAGGAGGCACTGCACGCGGCCGCTGCCGGCTTGAGCCCGGACCTGATCCTGCTCGACGTGATGATGCCAGGCCTGGACGGTCCGGCAACGCTGGCCGCGCTGCGCACGATTGCCGCAACCGCCGCCACGCCGGTGATCTTCATGACTGCCAAGGTGCAGGCGGCGGAAGTGAGCTATTACAAATCGATCGGCGCCATTGGCGTGATCGCCAAGCCGTTCGATCCGATGCTGCTCGCGCAGCAGGTGCGCACGCTGTTCGAACAGACCGCGCCATGACGCCCGAACAAAAAGCCGTACAGGCCAAATTTGACGTGCTGGCCAAGGTATTCCTTGGACGGCTGCCGGTGCGCTACGAAAAAATGCATGCGGCGCTGGCGCTGTGCCGCCTCGACCCCGCCATCGACGCCAACTGGGTCGAGCTGCACCGGCTGCTCCATTCGCTGGCCGGCGCTGCCGGCTCCTTCGGGTGCGATGCCCTGGGCGAGCAGGCAGGCTTGATCGAACTGCTGCTGGAAGACCTGCTCGGGCAGAAAACGCGCACTGCTGCCGACGTCGAGGAAGTGGCGCGACTGCTGAATATCATGCAAACGGCAAGCTAGGAGAGACCATGGATACATCGACTGTCTACAGCAAGACCGCCAAGGGAATGGGCGAGTTCAGATCTGGCGGCAAGAATTTGGCGCGCGAACATGCGCGCGTCCTGGCACTCATCAACGGCACGGCAAGCGTGCGCAAGCTGATCGACAGTGGCGCGCTGGTGGAAGGGAAGTATGCGCCGGTGCTGGCCGCGCTGGTCGAGCATGGACTGATACGCGTCTTTGAGCATGACCGCAACGATGCCGATACGATTGCATTCACGCCCTCCTCAAGTTTGGACGGCAGTGACTTTCCGGAGGCGCTGCCGACGCTCACGGTGGAGGAATTGTCGCCCCAGGAAAGCGTGCAGGTATGGGCCGCGGCGCGGCGCGGGGCGAGCGAACTGCGCTCATCGGGCTTTTATTCTTACGGTACCAAGACGGGGTCGAGCCGGGCCGGCGGCGAAGTCGGACGCAAGGCACTGGTGGTGGAAGACGATGAGGAACTGGCCCAACTGCTGGTGCTGCTGCTGACCGAAAAAGGCATGCTCGTGCAGGTTGCCGGCGATGTGCCGGCCGCGTTGGCCATCGTAAACGACGGCGCGCCGCCCGACCTGGTGCTGCTCGATATCGGTTTGCCTGGCATGCCCGGCCAGGACGGCTTCGACATCCTCGGCGTCATCCGGCGCAAGGAAGAGTGGGCCCGGGTGCCGGTCGTCATGGTGACGGCCGAAGTGTCGGACCAACAGGTGATGAAGGGTTTGAAGGCGGGCGCTGATGGCTACATGTTCAAACCGTTCAAGTGGGACGCGCTGTACGGCTGTATCAAGGAAGTGGTGGGGATTTAACCAGGCCCGTTGAGGCCCCCGGCACGGGCGCCATCCTTGCGCTCGATCAGCTCGATCTTGTAGCCATCCGGATCGGTGACGAAAGCGATCACGGTACTGCCGCCCTTGACCGGACCGGGCTCGCGTGTGACGTTGCCGCCGTTGGTCTTGACCGAGGCGCAGGCGGCGACGATGTCATCGGCCGAGATGGCGAGGTGGCCGTAAGCGGTGCCCATCTCGTAGGTCTCTACGCCGTGGTTGTAGGTCAGTTCCAGCTCAGCGTGATCCGGATTGCTGCCGTAGCCGACAAAGGCGAGCGTGTATTTGAATTCGGGATTGTCGCTGGTGCGCAGCAAAGTCATGCCGAGCACCTTGGTATAGAAATCGATCGAGCGCTGCAGGTTGCCAACCCTGAGCATGGTATGCAGAATGCGCATCGTAATCCTTGAAAGAGGGAGAAGATGCGATTCTAAGCGCTCGGACGATTGTTTGCTGACGGCGTGCTGACGGCGTGCTGACGGCGCTTACGCTTCGAGGCGGGCGTCGAGCGTGATGGTGGCGTTGAGCAGCTTGGACACGGGGCAGTTTTGCTTGGCGTCGAGCACGGCCGCGTCAAAGGCTTCCTGGTTGGCGCCTGGAATGTTGGCGACCAGGTTCAGGTGCACGGCGGTGATGGCAAAACCGGCGTCCTGCTTTTCCAGCGTGACGGTGGCGGTCGTGTTCAAGCTCGTGGCGGTCATGCCGGCTTCGCCAAGCTTGCCCGACAGTGCCATCGTGAAGCAACCCGCGTGCGCCGCGCCGATCAGCTCTTCCGGGTTGGTGCCGGGGCCGTCTTCAAAGCGCGTGTTGAAACCGTATTGCGTGTTGTCGAGCACGCCGCTCTGGGTGGAAATATTTCCCTTGCCGTCCTTGATGCCGCCGCTCCAGACGGCGCTGCCTGAACGTTTGATCATGATGTGCTCCTTGCAAATGAATGTGCAGCCATGATGGACTGCGCTGTGACCAGTATCTGTACGGGGCCGCACATACCTTTGAGCGACAAAAGATGCTGCAATCCCATCGTCCGCAGGTGACGCTGCCGCAAAGTGTCCCATTTGTTCGCAGCCAATTATTCCGGCTTGGTATTGGTCGGCACAACCGAATCATGATGCCGCATGCCATCCTTGGCATCCTCGCGCGGCCTTGCCTGCCCCGATCCGGTACTCGATCCGCTACCGGCCACGCTCTCTTCCACGCCGCGCATGCCATGCAAGTCGGTGTCAACCAGGCCCTGGGCCAGGTCGTCGGCGGCCTGCTTCATCACGCCGCGCGGGTCGGTATCGGTGCCATTGGGCGACTCGTCGCGCTCGTGCGGCAGGCGCTTTACGCCATCATCCTTCACCTTTACGTCCGTGTTGATCTTGCGGTCCGGGGTCTCGGCTACCATATGCTGCTCCTTCGGTTCGTGAATGGCTGCATGTTATCCCGGCGCCAACTTGATGGTCGCGCAATTGAATGATGTATTTTTCCCAACAAAACCGGTAACATTTGCCTTCCGCAACAGCGACGAGACATCAGTGACAACCCATCCGGCCCCGCACGACGAAGAAACTGCCAACTGCCACAATTGCGGCGCAGCCGTCAGCTACCACTACTGCGCATTGTGCGGGCAGGAAACCACGCTGCACGTGCCCAGCGCCAGCGAATTCATCCACGAATTCGTCGGCCACTACATCGCGCTCGAAGGCAAGCTGTGGACCACGGTGCGCAAGTTGTTGCTGCGCCCCGGCTTCCTGAGCGCGGAATACATCGCCGGACGGCGCGTGCGTTACGTGCAGCCGCTGCGCGTGTACCTGACCTTCAGCATCCTGTTTTTCTTCGTGCTCAAGCTGGCCGGCACGCCGGTGGGCAAGGTCGACGAACAAGCCGCCACGGGCGAGCCGATGGTCACCATCCAACAGGCCGACCCGGGGACCCCGGAACTGATGATCCTGCGCGCGGTTCCCGCGCCGCTCCAACAAAAGCTCAAGGCCTTCAACGCGCGGCCCGCCGCCGAGCAGAGCAAACTGCTCGGCGCCGCGTTTTTCGCCTACGTGCCCTATGCAATGTTCATCCTGATGCCGTTGTTTGCCGCTTATCTCAAACTGCTGTACGCAGGTTCCGGCCGGCGCTACGGCGAACACTTGCTGTTCGCGCTGCACACCAACGCCTTTGCCTTTGCCATGTTCAGCCTGATTTTGCTGGCCAGTTTCCTGAACGTCGGCTTGCTCGACTTTGCGCTGGCCGTCTGGCTCATCGTCTACCTGCCGCTGGCAATGCGGCGCGTCTACGGCGGCTCGCGCGCCAAGACGTTTGTCCGCTGGGCGGTGCTGGCGCTGCTGCACTTGCTGAGCATTCTGGCCGGCATCTTCGCATCGTACGCAATCGCCGTCATGGCATAGCCTTGGCGCTTGCCGGAAAGCCGTCCACGGGATTATACTGTTCATGCATACAGCATTGCTGCCCACGCCCCTGGCTGGCAGAAGCCACCGATATGGGTTAATCTCCTGCGTGTCGCTACTCCCTCACTGCCGAGATTTCTATGCCAGCTACGCTTGAAACGCAAAAAACCATCGCGCTCGTCGTACGGCCCAATACCGCCGGCATCGACGAAGCGATCGCGCGCATCGTCCAGTTCCTGGAAGGGGCCGGCTACCGCGTGGTGCTGGAGGCGGAAACGGCCGCCCACGTGGGCCCGACCGGTCTGCAGGTGGTGGATGTAGCGGCCATCGGCGCGAGCGCCTGCGCGGCGATCGTGATGGGCGGCGACGGCACCATGCTCGGCATCGCGCGCAAGCTGGCGCCGTTCGACGTGCCGCTGATCGGCATTAACCAGGGCCGCCTGGGCTTCATGACCGATATCCCGATCGAGCGCATGATCCCGGCGCTGGCTGAAATCCTGAACGGCAACGCCAATTCGGAACGCCGCACGCTGCTCGAAGGGCGCGTCATGCGCAGCGGCGAACAGATCGCCTCCGGCCTGGCCGTCAACGACGTGGTGGTGGCGCGCGGCGCCGGCGCCGGCATGGCCGAACTGATGGTCACCGTCGACGGCAACTTCATGTACAACCAGCGCTCCGACGGCCTGATCATTTCCACGCCCACCGGTTCCACCGCGTACGCGCTGTCGGCCGGCGGCCCGCTGCTGCACCCCAGCCTGAACGGCGTCGTGCTGGTACCCATTGCGCCGCACGCGCTGTCGAACCGGCCGATCGTGGTGCCTGACTCGAGCGAGATCGTGATCGAAATCGTCAGCGGGCGCGACGTGAGCGTCAACTTCGACATGCAAACCTTTGCCAGCCTGCTGCACGGCGACCGGATCGTCATTTCGCGCTCGCCCAACCACATCACGTTTTTGCATCCGCAGGGCTGGAGCTACTACGACACGCTGCGCGAAAAGCTGCACTGGAATGAATACCCCTCGGGTGAAGGCAAGCTGCGCTAGGCGCACGCCACCCCGCCGACCACCATCACTTCAAAAGACTCATGCTGCGTACACTTTCCATTCGCGATTTCGTCATTGTCGACGCGATCGAACTTGAGTTTTCAAGCGGCTTCTCGGTGTTTACCGGCGAGACCGGCGCCGGCAAGTCGATCCTGATCGACGCGCTGCAACTGGCGCTCGGCGGGCGCGGCGACGCCAGCGTGGTGCGCGAAGGCGCGTCCAAGGCCGACATCACGGCCGATTTTGCGGTCGGCGGCGCGGCGCAGGCATGGCTGGTCAAAAATGAATTCGCGCTGGAGGAGGGCGGCGCGCTGCTGCGGCGCGTGATCGACAATGCGGGGCGCTCGAAAGCCTACATCAACGGCATCGCGGCCACCGCCACCCAGCTGCGCGACCTGGGCGACATGCTGGTCGACATCCACGGCCAGCACGCGCACCAGTCGCTGCTCAAAACCGAGGCCCAGCGCGCGCTGCTCGACAACCAGGCCGCGTTCAAGGATGCCGGCGCGGCCGGCGACGCGCAGCAGGTGGCTGCGTTCTACAAAAGCTGGCGCGCGC
This sequence comes from Massilia sp. TWP1-3-3, assembly GCF_049897805.1. Taxonomy (NCBI): domain Bacteria; kingdom Pseudomonadati; phylum Pseudomonadota; class Betaproteobacteria; order Burkholderiales; family Oxalobacteraceae; genus Massilia; species Massilia sp. TWP1-3-3. Next base: position 47,060 of record NZ_JAFCWX010000007.1, on the reverse strand, counting down.
TGGCCAGGCAGCGCGAAGAATTCGAGAGCAACGCCAAGAACGTGCTGATGGAGCGCGAGCGGCTGGAGTGGCAGGTGGGCGAACTGGAAAAGCTGGCCGTCAAGCCGGGCGAATGGGCCGAGATCGGCAACGAGCACAGCCGCCTGTCGCACGCGGCCAGTTTGCTCGAAGGCGCGCAGGAGGCGCTGGCGGCGATCTCCGAATCCGACCATCCGATCCTGTCGCAGCTTTCGTCGCTCAACATCAAGCTGGGCAAGCTGGTGGCCATCGACGCCCAGCTGCAGCCGGTGCTCGACTGCATGGAGCCGGCCCTCATCCAGCTGCAGGAAGCCGTGTATGCGCTTAACGATTACCTGGACCGGGTTGATCTCGATCCGGAGCGCCTGCGCCAGGTGGAAGCGCGCCTGGAAGCGATCCACGGCAGCGCGCGCAAGTTTCGCGTTGCGCCCGAAGACCTGCCCGGGGAATACGTCGTGCTGTCCGAACGGCTCAAGCAGCTGGCCGACGCCACCGACCTGGACGGCTTGCGCAAGCAGGAAGAAAAAATCATGGCCAGCTATGTGACGTCGGCCGGCAAGTTGTCCAAAACGCGCACTGCGGCGGCCAAATTGCTCAGCACCCAGGTGACGGCCGCGATGCAGGAATTGAACATGACGGGCGGCAGTTTTGTCGTGGGTCTCAATCCCTGCGAGCCGAGCGCGAGCGGCGTCGAGCAGGTCGAATTTTTGGTAGCCGGCCACGCCGGCGTGGCGCCGCGCCCGCTGGCCAAGGTGGCCTCGGGAGGCGAGCTGGCGCGCATTGCGCTGGCCATTTCCGTGATCACCTCGAATGCGACGACCACGCCGACCCTGATTTTCGATGAGGTCGACAGCGGCATCGGCGGGGCGGTCGCCGAAGTGGTGGGGCGCCTGCTCAAGCGCCTGGGGCAGGAGCGGCAAGTGCTGTGCGTGACCCATTTGCCGCAGGTGGCCAGCCAGGCCAGCCAGCATTTCCAGGTGGCCAAGGACACCACCGCGGGCGGCAAGACGGTGTCGCACATCGACGTGTTGGACAGCAAGGCGCGGGTGGAAGAAGTGGCGCGCATGCTGGGCGGGCTGGAAATCACGGCGACCACGCGCAAGCACGCGCGCGAACTGCTGGCGTCCTGATTGCCCTTTACATAATCGTACCGATTGGTTCAAGTTATTGCAGGCGGTCGGGCTCGTCCCGGGCGTGGCCGCGATGTGGATTCGGGCCTGGGCCTGGTCGTGGCAGTTTGCCTTTCCCGTGCTGCTGCTAATCCTGCCCGTGGTGCGGCGGGCGACGGCGGCGATTGTCACATCCGCCTGAAAAGGCTGGAATGGCGGGCCGGTAAGAATCTATAATGGCCTCGCTCCTTAACTCTCAATCGCCCTGTGAACAATCCCATCATTGCCGACATTACCGTCAAGCTCAAATTGCTGACCACCGAGCGGGGCGGGCGCGCCGAAGCGCTGCCGGGGGGCGAGTACCGGGGCATTCTGAGCGCGCGCGGGCAGCATTTTTCGTTCAGGTGCGAATTGCCGCGCGAGACGGGCTTCGAACTGGGCGCGTCGCGCACGCTCGAGGTCGAGTTCCTGTTTCCCGACCTCGCGCTGCCGTTTTTCAAGCACAACGACGAGTTCAATCTGTGGGAAACCGGCACGGTCGGCTATGGTCGCGTGCTGAAGGTGCATCGCCAGTTCTGATGCCTGGCAGAGTTTCATGACTCTATCTTCGGGCACAGGGGCGAACCCGGGGCGGCAGTGGCCATGCTCGAGCGTTCCGCCTTGTTCTTGCACCCGCTCGCGCATGGCGCGCATGCCATTCCCAACCGCAGTGCCGGCGCATGTGGACGAATAGTTGCCTGTGAACAGGGGTCAGACCACTTTGTCCCATCGGCAGAAGTGATCTGACCCCGGTTCGCGGACGATCCGACGAGCAACACGGTAATCTAGGATAATATCGTTCCTTCGCCCTCACTCTCCAGATCAACCATGGCCTATCGCAAAGAACCACCGTACACCCACGGGACCGTGGGCACGACCGCCGTCGTGCTGGTCAACCTGGGCACGCCGGACGAGCCGACCGCGCCGGCCGTGCGGCGCTACCTGAAAGAATTCCTGTGGGACCCGCGCGTGGTTGAAATCCCGCGCGCCGTCTGGTGGCTGATTCTGAACCTGATCATTTTGCCGTTTCGCTCGTCGAAATCGGCCGCCAAGTACGCGCAGATCTGGACCAAGGAAGGCTCGCCGCTCAAGGTGCACACGCAAAAGCAGGCGACGCTGCTGCGCGGCGCGCTCGGCCAGCGCGGCCACAAGGTCGGCGTGGTGATGGCGATGCGCTACGGCTCGCCCTCGCTGGCCGAGGTGCTGGACCGGCTCAAGGCCGAGCATTGCGAGCGGGTGCTGATTCTGCCCGCCTATCCCCAATATTCCGGCACCACCACCGCCTCGATCAACGACGCGGTGTTCGCCCACTACGCCAAGGTGCGCAACGTGCCCGAACTGCGCCTGATCCGCAACTATCACGACCATCCTGCGTATATCGGCGCGCTGCGCGACACCGTGCTCAAGCACTGGGAAGCGAACGGGCGCGGCGACAAGCTGATCATGAGTTTTCATGGCGTGCCCAAGCGCACGCTGATGCTGGGTGACCCGTATCACTGCGAATGCTACAAGACGGCGCGCCTGCTGGCCACCGAATTGGGCTTGTCCGAGCAGCAGTACCTGGTGACGTTCCAGTCGCGCTTCGGCAAGGCCGAGTGGCTGCAACCCTACACCGCGCCCACGCTGCAAAAGCTGGCGCAGGAAGGGTTCAAGCGGGTCGACCTGATCTGCCCGGGCTTTACCAGCGATTGTCTTGAAACGCTGGAAGAAATCGCGATGGAAGCGCGGCACGACTTCATCGGGGCGGGCGGACGCGACTTTCACTATATACCTTGCCTGAACGAGGCCGACTCGTGGATCGCGGCGCTGGCCGACGTGGCCGAGCAACACCTGCTGGGCTGGCCGACCATGCTGACGTCGGCACAACGCGAAGCCGAACTGAAGGATGCCCAAGCGGGGCGCGCCAATGCCGTCAAGCTGGGCGCAAGCTGAGCCTGGCGGCCCGGCCTGTTAAAATAGCTGGTGGACAGGCGTCAAGCCGGCGTACACGATCCACGCCATGGCAAGCACGGTGTAGGCGACGACGCTAATGGCAATGAGCGGCAACTTCATGATGGGAACTCCTGGACGCGTGGCAAGCGACAATTCGCAGGCCTGCGCGCTTAAGTACATAGTAATCCGTCGCGCGCAGAAGTGAATCTCCCATTTGGTAAGATTTGTAACATTGCACACAGAGCGGCGCGTACATATATCCCTTGAAACTGTAGCTAACATCCCCATCTCTGGGGCTGTGTGGTTAGCACGACACGTCAATTAACAGCTAAGTCATTGATAGTAGGAGTTTTTTCGATGCAAGACCAAGAAAACCAAGAAGTGTCCGCGACTCAGGAAGAAATTGATCAGGCCCCCGCGCCTGAAGCCGGCGCACCCGGTCTGGAAGAGCAGTTGAGCGCCACGGAAGCCAAGCTCGCTGAAATGCACGATGCATTCATGCGCGCCAAGGCCGAGGGCGAAAACATCCGCCGCCGCGCCCAGGAAGACGTCAGCAAGGCCCATAAATTTGCCATCGAAAGCTTCGCCGAGGCCATGGTGCCCGTGCGCGACAGCCTGGAAATGGCGCTCAAGGTCGAGACCCCGTCGGTCGAGTCCCTGAAGGAAGGCGTCGAAATGACGCTCAAGCAACTGACCTCGGCGTTCGAAAAGAACCGCCTGGTTGAAATCCTGCCAGTCCAGGGCGACAAGCTCGACCCGATGAAGCACCAGGCCGTGGCCGTGGTGCCCGCGGAGCAGGAAGCCAATACCGTCGTCAATGTGTTGCAAAAGGGCTACATGATCGCTGACCGCCTGCTGCGGCCAGCCATCGTCACGGCGGCGCAGGCGAAATAAAGTCCGCCTGCCGCGCTCCAAGGTCTTGAAAGCGCGCCGTTTTACCAAATATCCAAGCTATCTGAAACTAAGTAAATAAAAGGAAAACATCATGGGCAGAATTATCGGTATCGACCTGGGAACAACTAACTCCTGCGTCGCGATCATGGAAAATGGTCAGCCAAAGGTAATCGAAAACGCTGAAGGTGCGCGTACGACGCCTTCCATTATTGCTTACCAGGAAGATGGCGAAATTCTGGTTGGCGCGCCGGCCAAGCGCCAGGCGGTCACCAATCCGAAGAACACGCTGTTCGCCGTCAAGCGCTTGATCGGCCGTAAGTTCGACGAAAAAGAAGTCCAGAAAGACATTGGCCTGATGCCGTATTCGATCCTCAAAGCCGACAACGGCGATGCATGGATCGGCGTGCGCGACAAAAAGCTCGCGCCACAGCAAATCTCCGCAGAAGTGCTGCGCAAGATGAAAAAGACGGCCGAAGACTACCTTGGCGAAGAAGTCACGGAAGCGGTCATCACCGTGCCGGCGTACTTCAACGACTCGCAGCGCCAGGCAACCAAGGATGCCGGCCGGATCGCGGGCCTGGACGTCAAGCGCATCATCAACGAGCCGACCGCCGCCGCACTGGCGTTTGGCCTGGACAAGAACGACAAGGCCGACCGCAAGATCGCCGTGTATGACCTGGGCGGCGGCACGTTCGACGTCTCGATCATTGAAATTGCCGACGTAGACGGCGAAAAGCAGTTCGAAGTACTCTCGACCAACGGCGACACCTTCCTCGGCGGCGAAGACTTCGACCAGCGCATCATCGACTTCATCATCGACGAATTCAAGAAGATTAACGGCCTGGATCTGAAAAAAGATCCGATCGCCCTGCAGCGCATCAAGGCTTCGGCCGAGCGCGCCAAGATCGAACTGTCGTCGTCGCAGCAGACCGAAATCAACGAGCCGTACATCGCCATGGCGAACGGCGCGCCGGTCCACCTGAACCTGAAAATGACGCGCGCCAAGCTCGAGTCGCTGGTTGAGGAACTGATTCTGGCCACCATCGAGCCATGCAAGACGGCGATCAAGGATGCCGGCGTCAAGGTATCCGACATCGACGACATCATCCTGGTCGGCGGCATGACCCGCATGCCAAAGGTGCAGGAAAAGGTCAAGGAATTCTTCGGCAAAGAGCCGCGCAAGGACGTCAACCCGGACGAAGCCGTCGCTGTCGGCGCCGCGATCCAGGGTTCCGTGCTGTCGGGCGAGCGCAAGGATTTGCTGCTGCTGGACGTGACGCCACTGTCGCTGGGTATTGAAACGCTGGGCGGCGTGATGACCAAGATGATCCACAAGAACACGACCATCCCCACCAAGTTCAGCCAGGTGTTTTCGACGGCCGACGACAACCAGCCTGCCGTGACGATCAAGGTCTTCCAGGGCGAGCGTGAAATCGCTGCCGGCAACAAGGGCCTGGGCGAATTCAACCTCGAGGGCATTCCGCCGGCTTCGCGCGGCACGCCACAGATTGAAGTGACCTTCGACATCGACGCCAACGGCATCTTGCACGTCGGCGCCAAGGACAAGGCCACCGGCAAAGAAAACAAGATCACCATCAAAGCCAATTCGGGCCTGACGGAAGCGGAAATCCAGAAGATGGTGAAAGACGCTGAACTGAACGCCGAAGAAGACAAGAAAGTGAAAGAACTTGCCGAAGCGCGCAACCAGGCCGATTCGCTGGTGCACTCGACCCGCAAGTCGCTGACCGAATACGGCGACAAGCTCGAAGGCGGCGAGAAGGAAGCCATTGAAGCGGCGATCACCGAAGTTGAAGGCTCGATCAAGGCCGGCGACAAGGCCGAGATCGACGCCAAGGTGGCAGCACTGTCGACCGCGTCGCAAAAGCTGGGCGAAAAGATGTACGCCGACATGCAGGCCAAGCAGGAAGCAGCGGGCGGCGGCGACGCCGGCCAGCAGCAGCCAGGCGCGGACGCGGGCAAGCAGGCGCAAGACGACGTGGTGGACGCCGACTTCAAGGAAGTCAAAGACGCCAAGTAACAGATGCAGGGGCGCGCGCCCCTGCCTCCAGATACGGCCGGGCCCATTGCGGCTCGGTTTTTTTGCATAAACGAGTCAGTGTTTCAGATTCAGTCACACAGCAAGGTGCCGACAAATGGCAAAGCGAGATTTTTACGAGATCCTCGGGGTCGCAAAGAATTCTTCGGATGAAGAAATCAAGAAGTCGTACCGCAAGCTTGCGATGAAATACCATCCGGACCGCAATCCGGACAGTAAGGAATCGGAAGAGAAGTTCAAGGAAGTCAAAGAAGCGTACGAGATGCTGACCAATCCGGAAAAGCGCGAAGCGTATGACCGTTACGGTCATGCGGGCGTGGACCCGAACATGGGTGGCGGCGGCGCCGGCGGCTTTGGCGGCGGCGGTTTCGCCGACAGTTTCGGCGACATCTTCGGCGATATTTTCGGCGGTGGCGCCGGCCGCGGGCGCGGTGCCGGTCCCCAGGTCTACCGCGGGGCCGACCTGCGCTACAACCTCGAGATCACGCTCGAGCAGGCAGCACACGGCTTCGACACCACCATCCGCGTGCCGAGCTGGGACAAGTGCGACACCTGCCACGGCACGGGCGCCAAGCCGGGCACGTCGCCGACCACCTGCACCACGTGCGCAGGCCACGGCCAGGTGCGCATGCAGCAGGGCTTTTTCAGCATCCAGCAGACCTGCCCCAAGTGCCACGGCAACGGCAAGGTCATTACCGATCCGTGCGCACCATGCGGCGGCCAGGGACGCATCAAGCGCAACAAGACGCTGGAAGTGAAGATCCCGGCCGGTATCGACAACGGCATGCGCATCCGCTCGTCTGGCAATGGCGAGCCGGGTACCAACGGCGGGCCGGCGGGCGACCTGTATGTGGAGATCCACATCAAGGCGCACACCGTGTTCCAGCGCGAAGGCGACGACCTGCATTGCGAGATGCCGATTTCGTTCGTCAAGGCGACTTTGGGCGGCGAGATCGAAGTGCCTACGCTGTCGGGCAAGGTATCGTTCACCATCCCCGAAGGTACGCAATCGGGCAAGACGTTCCGACTGAAAGCGAAGGGCATCAAGGGCGTGCGTTCCGGTTACGCGGGCGACCTGTTCTGCCACGTGGCGGTAGAAACGCCCGTCAAGCTGACCGACAAGCAGAAAGAACTGCTCAAGGAATTCGAACGCCTGACCGCCGAGGGCGGCGCCAAGCACAGCCCGCAGAGCAAAGGGTGGATGGATAAGGTGAAGGATTTTTTCGAGTAAAATAACGCACCCGCAAGGTGCGCTACTGTACGGTGAAGAGGCGAAGCGCCTTTCACCAAAGGCATGCGTCGCCTTGACGCGTGCCTTTGGTGGAAGGCGCTTCGCTGTTCCACCCTACGATAATCATACTGACTCGACGGATCCCACATGACCACGCAATCAGAACAAGACATTCAGGCTCTGTTTACCCGCAACCAGGATTGGGCGGCGGCGATGGTTGCCAACAACCCGAGCTTTTTTACATCGCTGCTGAACCAGCAGTCACCCCAGTATTTGTGGATCGGCTGTTCCGACAGCCGGGTGCCCGCCAACGAGCTGCTTGGCTTGGCCCCGGGAGAGCTGTTCGTCCATCGCAACATCGCCAACGTGGTGGTGCACTCGGACCTGAATTGCCTGTCGGTGCTGCAGTTTGCCATTGACGTGTTGAAGGTCAAGCACGTCATTATTTGCGGGCACTACGGCTGCTCGGGCGTGCATGCGGCCATGGTCAACAAGCGCATCGGCCTGGCCGACAACTGGCTGCGCCACGTGCAGGACGTCTCGCAAAAGCACGAGAAATATCTGGGCGAATCGCTGGCCTCGGGCGCGCGCGCGAACCGGTTGGTGGAACTGAACGTGACGGAGCAGGTGGTCAATACCGCGCAGACGACGGTGGTGCAGGACGCGTGGGAGCGCGGACAGGAGTTGACAGTGCATGGCTGGGTGTATGGCCTGCACGACGGCCTGCTGCGCGACCTGGGCATGAGCGTGAGCGGCGCGGAAGAACTGGCGCCCAAGCTGGTGTCGCGGCTCGAGGAATACACTGTGTAAAGCGCATTCCAGCTTTGCGCCGCCATGGGCCGTAGGTCCGTAGGTCGGAAAAGCGAAGCGCATTCCGACATGTTCGCGTCCCGTGGACACCTGTCGGAATGCGCTACGCTTTTCCGACATACGGGGCGTACCTTGTGCGACGATGCGGGCAATACCATTGGATAAAGCGATGAGCCATGACCTGACCACCATCCGCGACACCGTGCGCACCTTTGTTTCCGAACGCGACTGGGACCAGTTCCACACGCCCAAGAACCTGTCCTCGGCCCTGTGCGTGGAAGCGGCAGAACTGCTCGAACACTTCCAGTGGCTGCACAGCGGCGGGGCCGCCGAACTTGGCCCCGCCAAGCTCGAACAGGTGCGCCACGAAATGGCCGACGTGCTGGTCTACCTGGTGCGCCTGGCCGACAAGCTCGATGTCGACCTGGGCGCCGCGGTCGAGGAGAAAATGATCCTCAACCGCGCCAAATACCCGGCCGACAAAGTGCGCGGCGACGCCCGCAAATACAATGAATATCCAGATTAGATTCCGGATTAAACTCCAGATTAAATCCCACCCATGCAAATGTACTTGATTACCAAATAATCCTCGATCCCGTAGGTCGATCCTTCGCGCCCCAGGCCCGACTGCTTGACGCCGCCAAACGGCGCGATCTCGTTCGAAATGAGCCCCGTGTTCACGCCCACCATGCCGCTTTCCAGCGCCTCGGCCACGCGCCACACGCGTCCGATGTCGCGCGAATAAAAGTAGGCCGCCAGCCCGAACTCGGTGTCGTTCGCCATCGCGATCACATCGTCCTCGGTTTTAAAGCGAAACAGCGGCGCCAGCGGCCCGAAAGTCTCCTCGGAAGCCACCTGCATAGCCGACGTCACATCAGCGATGATGGTCGGCTGAAAAAAGCTGTGACCCAGCGCATGGCGCTTGCCGCCCGCCAGCAGCCGTCCGCCCTTGGCCAGCGCGTCGGCGATGTGCTCCTCGACCTTGACGACCGCCTTCTCTTCGATCAGCGGCCCTTGCGTGACGCCTTCTTCCAGGCCGTTGCCGACCTTGAGCTTGCCCACCGCAGCGACCAGCTTTTCGGCAAATTGCTCGTACACGCCATCTTGCACATACAGGCGGTTGGCGCACACGCAGGTCTGGCCCGCATTGCGGTATTTGGACGCGATCGCCCCTTCCACCGCCGCATCGAGGTCGGCGTCGTCAAACACGATGAAAGGCGCATTGCCGCCCAATTCGAGCGACAGCTTCTTGATCGTCGGCGCGCACTGCTGCATCAAAATGCGCCCCACCTGGGTGGAGCCAGTAAAGGTCAGCTTGCGCACGATCGGGTTGCTGGTCATTTCGCCGCCGATCGCTTTGGAGTCGCCGGTAATGACGCTGAACACGCCCTTGGGCACACCGGCGCGTTCGGCCAGCACCGCCAGCGCCAGCGCTGAAAACGGCGTCAGCTCGGCCGGCTTGACCACCATCGGGCAGCCTGCGGCCAGCGCCGGACCGACCTTGCGGGTGATCATCGCCGCCGGGAAGTTCCACGGCGTGATGGCCGCGCACACGCCGATCGGCTCCTTGGTGACCATCAGGCGCCGGTCGGCCCAGGGCGACTGCAGCGTGTCGCCCGCCACCCGCTTGCCTTCTTCGGCAAACCATTCGATGAACGAAGCCGCATAAACGATCTCGCCTTTCGATTCGCTCAAAGGCTTGCCCTGTTCGGCCGTCATGATGACTGCCAGGTCGTCCGCGTTGGCGAGCATCAGGTCATTCCACTTGCGCAAGATGGCGCTGCGCTCCTTGGCCGTTTTTTTGCGCCACGCGGGCCAGGCGACGTTGGCGGCGTCAATCGCGCGTTTGGTCTCGAGCGCGCCCATGTGCGGCACCGTGCCCAGTTGCTCGCCGGTGGCCGGGTTGAACACGGTGATGGTGCTCGCATCGTTGGCATCGCACCATTCGCCATCTAACAGGCATTGCTGGCGCAGCAGGGTAGGGTCTTTCAGGTTCAGCATGATCGGCTTTCTGAGTCGGAGGAAGATCATCCATGTTAGCCCAATTGGCAAGCTTGCGTGCTCCGCTCCATTTCCTTTCGGTAAGGAAAAGAGCCCGGCGTGTTGGCATCCTTCGCCATAAGCAAGTATGCTAGGCACTTGTTCGATATACATCAATCGGCACTCGCAATCGTCCCGAATTGGCTTTATGATGGTGCTGAGTGCCGCACTTTTACACTGGCAGGCTTTATGCGCAGTCCCATCGTTCTCGTTCCAGCATGCACCCGCGCCATAGGCGAGCATCCCTATTACGCGGCGCAGATCAAATACGTCGATGCGGTCGTCCTCGGGGCGCGCTGCACGCCGCTGATCGTCCCTGCGCTGGGCGATGCGCTTGACCTGGCAAGCATCCTCGATGCCTGCGACGGCATCATGTTGACCGGTTCGGCCAGCAACGTCCACCCGAGCCACTATGGCGAGGACGTGTACGACCCCCAACTGCCGCAAGACCCCGGGCGCGACGCCACCACGCTGCCCCTGATCCGCGCAGCGCTCAAGCGCGGCATTCCCGTCATTGCGGTGTGCCGCGGTTTCCAGGAGCTGAACGTGGCCCTGGGCGGCAGCCTGTATCAGGCAGTGCAGGAGGTGGCGGGCAAGATGGACCACCGCGAAGACCCGGCGCTGCCGCTCGAGGCGCAGTATGCGCCAGCGCACGGCATCACGCTCACGCCGGGCGGCACGCTGCAGCGCATCCTGGGCGGCGCCACCGACATAGCGGTCAATTCCTTGCACGGCCAGGGCGTGGACCGCCTGGCCGACGGGATTGCGATCGAAGCGCGCTCCGACGATGGCCTGGTCGAAGCGTTTTCGGTGCCTGCGGCGCCCGGCTTCACGCTGGCCGTGCAGTGGCACCCGGAATGGCGGCTGCTTGAGAACCCCGACTCGATGCGCATGTTCGGCGCGTTCGGCGACGCCTGCCGCGCATTTTGCGCAAAAAAAGGCGCGCCGGTTCCTTAGCTTCGCCCGCAGACACGCAAGCGCGCCAGCATCCATAGTACGCACGGGACGTTTTTCGTCCGGCGTTTGAGCAAGACTACCGAGAGACAATCATGGCAATTCGCGAAAACTTTACCTATACAGACATGGACCTGTGGCTCAATGAAAAACGAGTCACCGAAATTGAATGCCTGATTCCCGACCTGACCGGCGTCGCGCGCGGCAAAATCCTCCCGCGCGCCAAGTTCACGCAGGAGCGCGGCATGCGCATTCCCGAGGCGGTGCTGGGCATGACCGTGACGGGCAACTACCCGATCGCCGACGGCGCCTACGACCGCGCCATTTCCACCACCGACCGCGACATGATTCTCAAGGCCGACCCGACCACCATCACCATGGTGCCGTGGGCGGTTGACCCGACCGCGCAGGTCATCCACGACTGCTATTTTTCGGACGGCAAACTGGTCGACTTCGCGCCGCGCACGGTGCTGCGCCGCGTGCTCAAGCTGTACGCCGACAAGGGCTGGAAGCCGGTCGTGGCGCCTGAACTCGAGTTCTACCTGACGGCCAAGAACATCGACCCGGACCTGCCTCTGAAGCCGCCCATCGGGCGCAGCGGACGTGCTGAAACAAGCCGCCAGGTGTACTCCATCGATGCGGTGAACGAATTCGATCCGCTATTCGAAGACATCTACGATTACTGCGAACTGATGAACCTGGACGTCGACACCCTGATCCACGAGATCGGCGCCGGCCAGATGGAAATCAACTTCCAGCACGGCGACCCGCTGGGCCTGGCCGACAAGGTGTTTTTCTTCAAGCGCACGCTGCGCGAAGCGGCGCTCAAGCACGACATGTACGCCACCTTCATGGCCAAGCCGATGGCCGGCGAACCCGGCTCGGCCATGCACGTGCACCAGAGCGTGGTCGACACCAAGACCGGCATGAACATCTTCAGCAACGAAGACGGTTCCGCGTCGCCCCTGTTCAAGCAGTACATCGGCGGGCTGCAGCGCTACATGCCGTCGGCGATGGCGATCGTCGCGCCGTATGTGAACTCGTACCGCCGCATCGTGCGCCATACGGCAGCGCCGATCAACATCCAGTGGGGCCTGGACAACCGCACCGTGGGCTTTCGCGTGCCCGAATCGGGCGTGCAGGACCGGCGCGTGGAAAACCGCATCATCGGCGCCGACGCCAATCCCTACCTGGCGCTGGCAACCACGCTCGCCTGCGGCTACCTGGGCATGACCGAGCAACTCGAGCCGACCCCGATGATGACCGGCAGCGCCTACGAGATGCCGTTCGAACTGCCGCAAGGCCTGCCCGAAGCGCTGGCCATGCTGCGCGCCGAAGACAAGCTGCGCGCCGTGCTCGGCGAGCGCTTCATCGACGTCTATTCCGCCATCAAGGACCTGGAGCACCAGGAATTCATGACCGTCATCAGTCCGTGGGAACGCGAACACTTGCTGCTTCACGTCTGAATATCAACACGAAACCGAGGTCCATCATGCCACCACAATCCTTAGCACCAGCCGCTGCCGTCCTTGCCGGCGTCAAGGCGGCCGTCCATGAAATCTACGACACCGCATTGATCCGCAAGCTCGATGCGCAGCACTACATGCATCCGTTCACCGACCACGCCGCCCTGAAGGAAAAGGGCGTGCGCGTGATGGTGCGCGGCGATGGCATCTACCTGTGGGATTCGGAAGGCAACAAGAGCCTGGACGGCATGTCGGGCCTGTGGTGCGTGAACGTCGGCTACGGGCGCACCCGCATTTCTGAAGCCGTCTACAAGCAGATGGAGACGCTGCCGTTTTATAACAGCTTTTTCAACACCACCAATGTGCCCGCCGTGCGCTTGGCCGCTCTGCTGGTGGAGCTCTCGCCGCCGCAGTTCAACCACGTGTTTTTCACCGGCTCGGGCTCGGAAGCGAACGACACCAACCTGCGCATGGTGCGCCGCTACTGGGACCTGATGGGCTACCAGGGCCGCCACACCATCATCAGCCGCTACAACGCGTACCACGGCAGCACGCTGGCCGGATCGGCCCTGGGCGGCATGGAAGGGATGCACGAGCAGGCCGGGATGATTCCCGGGATCGAGCATATCGGCCAGCCGAACTACCTTGAGTCAGGCCAGGGCATGAGCGAAAACGAATTTGGCCTGGTGGCCGCCGGCTGGCTCGAGAAAAAAATCCTGGAAGTGGGCGCCGACAAGGTGGCCGCGTTCATCGGCGAGCCGGTGCAGGGCGCGGGCGGGGTGATCATCCCGCCGGCCACTTACTGGCCGGAGATCCAGCGCATCTGCGACAAGTACGGCATCTTGCTCATTGCCGATGAAGTCATTTGCGGCTTTGGCCGGCTGGGCGCCTGGTTCGGCTCGGAACTCATGCAGATCAAGCCCGATCTGATCACCTTTGCCAAGGGCGTGACCTCGGGCTATGTGCCGCTTGGCGGCGTGCTGGTGGGCGACCGGGTTGCGAAGGTCTTGATCGATAAAGGCGGCGACTTCAATCACGGCTTCACGTATTCGGGCCACCCGGTCGCATGCGCGGCGGCGCTTGAAAACCTGCATATCCTGCTCGAGGAAAAGCTGGTCGAGAAGGTGGCGCTGGAAACGGGGCCATACCTGAAGGCCAAGTTCGCCGCGCTGGCAGACCATCCGCTGGTGGGCTTTGCCAACAGCTGCGGCTTTGTCGCGGGCTTGAATTTGGTGCGCAAGAAAGCAGCCAATGTGCACGACAGCGAGTATTTTCAGCCAGATCAGTCGGTGGGGATGATTTGCCGCGGCCACATGTTCGAGAATGGCATGATCATGCGCGCCGTCGGCGACCGGATGATTATCGCGCCGCCGCTGGTGATGACGTGCGCACAGATCGACGAGATGGTCGCTAAGATCCGGTTCTGCCTCGACGCCACGCTGGCCGACCTGCAGCAGCGCGGCTGGATGTAAAACCCGGATGTCCGCGTCACGTTGATGTAATGCATCAGCGAACCGATTCTGCCACGACGCAACCCGTAGGGCGCAAAAGCGCAGCGCATTGCGCCAATGTCCGCGTCACGTTGACGCGAACATTGGCGTAATGCGCTTGCGCTTTTACGCCCTACGGCACCTTGTGGTCTCCGAGCACTTGCGGCATCAGCGAACCGATAACGATCCCGATGAACGCTGCAATCAAGCCGGCAAGCTGACCGGGGAAATGCTCACCCCACGTTGTCAGCTGCGGGAAGAACAGGATCCAGGTGATCAAGCCTGCGGCGATCGACACGATCGCCCCTTGCGTGGTGGCGCGCTGCCAGTACATGCCCATCACCAGCGGCACAAAGGCGGCCACCAGCGTGACCTGATAAGCGCTCGAGACCAGCTCGTAGATGGAGGTGCCGTGCATCTTGATCGCATAGGTCAGCACCAGGGCCGCGAACACGACAATCGACACGCGTACCGCCAGCAGTTGCTGCTTGTCGGTCATGCCTGGACGCAGGTGCTTGAGGATGTTCTCGACAAAGCTGGTCGACGGCGCCAGCAGCGTGGCCGACGAGGTGCTCTTGATCGCCGACAGCAGCGCGCCAAAGAAAATAATCTGCATCATCAAAGGCATCTTGGTCATCACGAACGTGGGCAACAGACGCTGATAATCATTCTTGACCATGTCCACGCCGCTTTGGCCCATGACCAGCACGGCGCTGGCAACGATGAACATCGGCACAAAGGCGAACAAGATATAGCTCGCACCGCCGATCATGGCGCCGGCGCGCGCGGTGGGCGCGTTCTTGGCCGACATGACGCGCTGAAACACGTCTTGCTGCGGAATGCTGCCGAGCATCATGGTGACGGCCGCGCCCAGGAAGAACACCATGTCATGGAACTTTGGCGGCGGCAGGAACTTCCACAGGTGGTCGCGGTTTGCCATGGCGAACACCTGGTCCGCGCCGCCGGCCAGGTCGGCCGCGAAATAGGCGATGATGGACAGGCCGATGACCAGCACGATCATCTGGATGAAGTCGGTGATGGCCACGGCCAGAAAGCCGCCCGCGACCACATACACCAGCACCGCCAGCGTGCCCACGATCATGCCGGCCGCTTCGCTCATGGCGCCGTTGGTCAGTACCGTAAACACCAGGCCGAGCGCGGTAATTTGCGCGGCCACCCAGCCGAGGTAGCTTAAAATAATAGCGACCGAACAAAAGATCTCGATGCCTTTGCCGTAGCGCTGGCGGTAGTAGTCGCCAATGGTGAGCAAATTGAGCTTGTACAGCCGGGCCGCAAAGAACATGCCCACCAGGATCAGGCAAAAGCCTGCGCCGAACGGGTCTTCGACGACGGCATTGAGCCCGCCCTGCACGAAGCGGGCGGGGATGCCCATCACCGTTTCGGCGCCGAACCAGGTGGCGAAGGTGGTGGTCACCACCATGATCAGCGGCAGGCTGCGCCCGGCGACGGCAAAGTCGGCGGTGTTTTTAATGCGGGTGCCGGCCCAGACGCCAATGCCGAGCGTGGCGAGCAGATAGATCACCACGCAGGTAATCAGTGTGTAATTCATGTATCGTCACTCCCAGTAAAACAAAGTCTGATATTGATTTTTGGCAAGAATGGCCGGCGGCAAAACCTGAGGATTATACCGGGACAAAACACTGGTCAAAATGAAAACTTGGTCCAGTGTCTAACATGCGACACTGTGGCAAACGGGGTGCGCCATATCGACGGCGCGCCAGGGCAAAATCCAGCGAGGAGACAATAATGGCGGCAACAAATTGGCATGACCAGGCAGCGGCAGTCAAGCCGGACGGACGCGCATTCATCGGCGGCGAGCGGGTGTGGTCCAGGACTGAACAGCGTTTCGACAATATCTCGCCCATCGACGGGCGCAACTTGGGCGCCATCGCCCGCTGCCAGGCGGCCGACGTGGACGACGCCGTGGCCGCCGCCCGCGCCGCCTTCGAGGACCGGCGCTGGGCCGGCCAGTCGCCCGCGCAGCGCAAGCGCACCTTGATCCGGTTCGCCGACCTGATGCTGGCCAATACCGATCAGCTGGCGCTGCTCGAAACGCTGGACATGGGCAAACCGATCAAATACAGCCGCAGCGTGGACGTGCCGGCGGCGGCCAACTGCATCCGCTGGTATGGCGAAGCGATCGACAAGATTTACGATGAAATCGCGCCCACCGCCGACAACAGCCTGGCCTTGATCACGCGCGAGCCGGTCGGGGTGGTGGCCGCCATCGTGCCGTGGAATTACCCGATGATCATGGCCGCCTGGAAGATCGCCCCGGCGCTCGCCGCCGGCAACAGCGTGATCCTCAAACCGTCTGAAAAGTCGCCGCTGACGGCCTTGCGCCTGGCCGAGATCGCGCTCGAGGCGGGCATTCCCGCCGGCGTGTTCAATGTCGTTCCGGGGTACGGGCACGAGGCTGGCGCCGCGCTCGCGCTGCACATGGATGTCGATTGCATCGGCTTTACCGGCTCGACCAAGGTCGGCAAGCAGATCTTGCAGATGGCGGGCCAGTCGAACCTGAAGCGCGCCTGGACTGAGCTGGGCGGCAAGTCGGCCAATATCGTGTGCGCCGACTGCCCGGACATTGACGCCGCCGTCAGCGCCGCCATCGGCTCGATTTACTTCAACCAGGGCGAGAGCTGCAACGCGCCTTCGCGCCTGTTTGTCGAAGCATCGATCAAGGATGCGTTCCTGGAAAAAGCGCTGCCACTGATGCCCCAGTACCAGCCGGGCGATCCGCTCGACGAGGCTACCGTAATGGGCGCCATTGTCGACGCCACGCAGATGAAGACCGTGATGGGTTACATCGAGCAGGGCAAGCAGGCCGGCGCCAAGCTGCTGTTCGGCGGCGCTGCGGCGCGCACGGAAACGGGCGGCTTTTATGTCGCGCCCACCTTGTTCGACCAGGTCGACAGTTCGATGAGCATCGCCTCGGAAGAGATTTTCGGCCCGGTGCTGTCGGTGCTCAGTTTTACCGACATCAAGGATGCGGTAAAACAGGCCAATGGCACGCCGTATGGCCTGCAGGCGGCGGTGTGGACGCGCGACATCAGCAAGGCGATCCAGACTGCGCGCGCGCTGCGGGCGGGAACGGTGCATGTGAACCAGTACGATGGCGACGATATCACCGTGCCTTTTGGCGGCTACAAGCAGTCGGGCAATGGGCGTGACAAATCCCTGCACGCGTTCGACAAGTACACCGAACTGAAGACCACCTGGATCCAGATAGGATGAATGTTGATGGCTTCTAATGTGGCCGACGCGACGGTCGCCTTGAGATCTCCGGGCCATTCTGATGTTCGTGAACTGCTTGATTTTGAATTGAGGAACCGGCAGTTTTTCGAAGCGAACATCAATGCAAGGCTGCCTTTCTATTATTCAGCCGCAGGCGTGGCACAAGCAATTGAAACAGCGCTCGCCGATGCCGCCCACGATCGTGGCTACCAGTTTCTGGTAAAGGACGACGCCGGTGACCTTGTTGGCAGGGCCAACCTGAGCGGAGTAAAGCGCGCGCATTATCATTCTGCCGTCCTGGGCTATCGCATTGCAGAGTCGGCAGGCGGCAAGGGCTATGCCAGCGAGGCAGTGCGCCAAGTCGTGGCGCTTGCTTTCAGCCAGCTTGGCCTGCTGCGCATCGAGGCCGATGCGCGCGCGGAAAACGCAGCATCGGTGCGCGTGCTGGAGCGCAATGGGTTCGTGCAGTACGGCCGTTCCAAGCGCAGTTTCGAGCTTGGCGGCGTGTGGTACGACCGTCTGCACTTTGAACGGCATGCCGATGCATGACGTGCTCACTCGCAGTCATCTTGCATATGGCGGATCATGAAAAAAACGACGGCAGCAAACCTGGCCCTCATTCTTGTTGCTGTGGCGTGGCCGCTGGCGCTGTTCGGGGTATTCTCCCAGATGGGCGATCCTGCGCCGGATGCACGCGAGCAGGTTGAAGCAGCGCGGAAATGGTCGACAGCGGTGTTTTTTGCGGGGGCGCTAAGCCTCATTGCTGCGATAGGCCTGGCCGCTTACGCCCTTCGTACTGCCAAGGTGCGCGCCGGGATTGCGTTGGCTGCGGCGCTCATTCCGCTCATTGTCGTGGCCGGCATGGTCATGTCGCTTTTTATGCGCTACTGATTTACGGAGTGGGCATGGTATGCACGGTGGGCATCTTTCTGTTCGAGAACGTAGAGGTGCTGGATTTCGCCGGCCCTTATGAAGTGTTCAGTACCGCATCGCGGGTGTTCAAACGACTTCACGGCACCGAAACCTCGACCTTCGATGTCTTCACGGTGGCTCAATCGAAGGCAACAGTGCGGGCACGCGCCGGTCTGCGTGTGGTTCCGGACTATGACTTTGAGGATCATCCCCCCATTGATTTGTTGATCGTCCCGGGCGGAATCGTCACCGAAGAATTGGCCAAGCCGCAAGTGTCCAAATGGATCGAAGCATGCTCCAGGAGCGCCCGGATCACGGCCTCCATCTGTACCGGCGCGTTTCTCCTGGGCAAAGCTGGTTTGCTGGAAAAGAAGGCAGCGACAACCCATTGGGAAGATATCGCGGAAATGCAGGCGATGTTTCCCTCGGTGAACGTGCTCGATGGGCAACGCTGGGTGGACGAAGGCCACGTTGTTACCTCCGCCGGCATTTCCGCTGGCATCGACATGAGCCTTCATCTGGTAGCGCGGATTGTCGATCATCGCCTTGCGACAAGCACGGCGCGCCAGATGGACTTCGATTGGTGAGACCGGCCTTGCTGACCGTTCGTGCAACTCACGCAAGGCTTCTCATCGTTAATGATGTGCTGGCGCGCCAAAACAGTGGCGACTTGGCGCCGCCGAATTCGACATCAGGAGAACAGTAGTGGCATACGGACTGCACATCGAGCGCGAAGATCCGATTGAACTGGTGGAATGGATTGCGACCGTAACAGCGCACGGCGAGCGTCAATTGGATGAGGCGAATTCAACAGCCATAAACCCCGTGACCGGAGCAAAAATCGCCGTGCAAGGCCAGGACGGGACCGTAGCAATCTTGGTGGAAGGCCAATGGGCGAGAGTGTTTCATTGGAATCGAGGGAAAATTTCTTTCAAGGCGCCGTCTTCTACTTCCCGTGATGATCCCATTATGTCTGCCGCCTTGCTGCTTGCCTCTGAGCTGGCCGCGTTCGTATCCGGTGATGAGGGCGAGATTTATGATGGCTCGGACTGACTATTCTTTCGCGCATATATATGTGGCCCGGCGCGATCGTAAAGTGTAGGCGTCGGGACGACAGGCTCCCGCGACTGAGTCACATGCTATGAGCAGATGATCATCTGAATAGTCAGGCGGGAACGATGTCCACCTATACGCTTGCCGAGGCAAAGGCACAACTGAGTCGCTTGATCAGCTTGGCCGAAGCCGGCGAGGAAATTTCGATTACCAAGCGTGGGCGTGCGGTTGTGAAGCTCGTGCCCAGCGAGCCTGCGCGCAAGCAAATGTCCAGTCTTGCCGAACACCGCGCACAGATGACTCCGCAGACAGAGTCAGCAGGGGAATTCATTCGAAAGCTGCGCGAATCAGACCGTTATTGATGCGCTACCTGGACTCAGGAGTACTGGTACTATCTGGGTCGCGAAGGCGCGCAGTAGTGCCGCTGAAACCCTGGAACAGGCACGCGTGTGGATGTGACCTTCATCGAAAATTCCGTACTCGGCTTGGTTCGAGATCACTTGCTACCCTTCGGTTTCGATGACTTCACGCTTACGCCGCTCTCATTAATAGCGCGCTCGGCCGATGGGCCGGCCTCGACTGGGCTGGTGGTTTGGAGCACTCCGGCAATCTCGGCACCACCTTTTGGCACCGTTACCACAAGCTGAGCATTTCCCAGGTTGCTCGAAAAGCGTGCTGTATGACTTGCGCCTTGAAGTAGCTTCTGCGTGTCAGCGACCGCTCGTACAGCATACTCAAGACCTACGTCGTCGGCGCCCCGCGCAACCAAATTTTTGTTCACTCTGCCAACGAATTCAAGCTTGTAGTCGCCACTCTCCGCAAACTTAATCTTGAATTTGCCCTCGGCATCTGTCGTCCCCAACACAAGCATCTGCCCTCCCGGATTTTTCCCGCCTTTGACGATGATTCCTCCAATTGGTGTGCCTGGGGCAGCGACCGCAGCAACGGAGACAACAGCAAGGGTCAGGAAAGAAATTATCGTGGCGCTACCTAATTTCATATTGTCACCTTCAGTGGACGATTGATCGTGGTGGACGGCGAAGGGAATGTAGATTCAACTGCAAGGGTACTAAGTTCATTGTTACTAACTGTAGCGTTTTCATTATGCATCGTTTTCAGACCGGAATAGCGAAATCTCGATTAGCACTTAAAAACAATTATGCGGACCGCATGGACTCGGGATTCGCTGCGTACAACTTTTGTCTACGTTATGATAGGCATCATGCCCAACGCTGCATATCAGATCCGTGCAAACGCAAATATGCTGTGCAATCCTCCGGGAAATCACGGTCACCAAATTGTTCTGGAACGAATTGCAATCACTGGAGATAAAGGGCCGACATGGGCAAGGGTAGACTAGAGGCATTCAGCGACGGCGTCATCGCGATCATCATCACCATCATGGTTCTGGAACTCAAGGTGCCGCACGGCGACTCGCTCGGCGCGCTGCTTCCGCTTGTACCCGTGCTGCTCAGCTACGTCCTCAGCTTCATCTACGTCGGCATCTACTGGAATAATCACCACCATCTACTCCACGCAGTCAGCCACGTCACCGGCGCCGTCCTCTGGGCCAACCTGCACCTGCTGTTCTGGCTGTCGCTGATTCCCTTCGTCACCGGCTGGATGGGTGAAAACCACTTTGCCACGCTGCCCGTGGCCGCTTACGGCGTGGTCCTGTTCATGTGCGCCGTCGCCTATGCAATCCTGGTCCGCTGCCTGATGCGCCAGCAGGGCGAGCATATGCTCGCCGAAGCCATCGGCCGCGACCGCAAGGGCCTGCTGTCGCTGTTGTGCTATCCAATCGGCGTGGGCGCCGCGTTCGTTCATCCCTGGCTCGGCTTCGCCTTCTACATCTGCGTCGCGCTCGTCTGGCTGGTTCTTGATCGCCGGATTGAAGGTCGCCTGAAGTCATAGATCTCCAGCACTGATAAATTTATTTTCAGTAAGACCATGCACCGTCCCGCTCAGTGGTATATGGTGTTTGCGTGCGCTCATTGGAGCGTAAATGCCACCAAAGTGATGTCATGAACGAAGAATTACTGATGCCCGAAGTCGCCGGCGTGCACGCCGATATCCTGTACGGCGTCACCGCCCCCAATTTGCTGCGCGAGGAAGTCCTCGCTGACCTGCTCGAAGCGAGCGCCAGACGCTCGCCCGACCAGATCGCCCTCATTTTCGGCACCACCGAACTCACCTACGACCAGCTCGATCGTCTGGCCGACCTGGCCGCCTCGCGCCTGATCGACGCTGGCGTGCGGCCCGGCCATATCGTCGGGCTGTGGATCGAGCGCGGCATCGATCTGCTGGTCCTGCAGGCGGCCATCGCCAAAACCGGCGCCGCCTGGCTGCCGGTCGACCAGGATACCCCTGTCGAGCGGCTGCTGGTCTGCGTCGATGACGCCGCCGCCTTTGGCGTGGTCACCAGCGCGGCACTGAGCGCCCAACTGGCTGGCGCCGCTTTTCCGGTCTGGCAGGCGCCGCTGCTGCTTGCCCCGCTCGAGCATGGCGGCGTGCTGCGCCGGCGCGGCCCGGTGACGCCCGACAACCCGGCCTACGTCATCTATACTTCCGGCTCCACGGGTAAGCCCAAGGGCATCGTCATCTCCCAGCGCAGCATTTGCCACTTCCTGCGCAGCGAGAACCAGGTGCTCGGCATTGTCGCGCAGGACCGGGTCTACCAGGGTTTCTCGGTGGCGTTCGACATGTCGTTCGAAGAAATCTGGATCGCCTACCTGGTCGGCGCCACGCTCTGGATCGGCCCCAAGGACGTGGCGGGCGACCCGGAAACGCTGCCGCGCATGCTGGCCGCCAACCGCGTCACCGTCCTGCACGCGGTGCCCACCTTGTTGGCGCTGTTCAGCGAAGACGTTCCGTGCCTGCGCCTGATTAACCTTGGCGGCGAAATGTGTCCCGAATCGGTCGTCGAGCGTTGGTCCAGCCCCGGCCGCCAGATCTTCAACACCTACGGCCCGACCGAAGCGACGGTGTCGGCCAGCCTGGCGCGTCTGGAACCGGGGCGCCCGATCACGATCGGCACGCCCTTGCCCAACTACGGCTTGCTGGTCATTGCCACCGAAGGCGCGGCGCTGGCGCTGCAGCCGCGCGGCAGCACCGGCGAGCTGTGCATCACCGGCCCCGGGCTGGCGGCGGGCTACTTGGGCCGGCCCGACCTGACGGCCGAGAAATTCCTGCCCAATCCCTGGTCTAGCGGCGTGCATGACGCCTTCCTGTACCGCACGGGCGACCTGGCCCGCATCGATCCCGACGGCCAGGTGCAGTGCCTGGGGCGCACTGACGACCAGGTCAAGATCCGCGGCTTTCGGGTGGAACTGGGCGAAATCGAAGCGGTGCTGGCGCACCAGGGCGGCGTGGGAACGGTCGCGGTTTTGCTGCGCAACGATGACGGCATCGACCAGCTGGTCGCCTACATCGTACCTTCGGGCGGCGAAGGCGGCGAGGGCGTCGACAGTGTGCGCCTGCGCCACGCGCTGGCCGCGCTGCTGCCGCCGTACATGGTGCCGGGCCGCTTCGAGACGCTGGCGCTGATGCCGCGCCTGACCTCCGGCAAGATTGACCGCAAGGCGCTCAGGGCCATGCCGCTCAGCGCCGCGGCGCCAGGCGCCGCAGGCGAGTCGGACCTGCCCGACACCCCCGCGGAAGTTGCGCTGTTCAAGGCGCTCGCCACGCTGTTCCCGGGCGCGGCGATCCGGCGCGAGGCGGATTTTTTCACCGACCTTGGCGGGCACTCGTTTTTTGCCGCGCGCCTGGCGTCGGCCCTGCGCGCCGACCCCGCTTTTGCCCACGTGACGGTGCGCGACATTTACCAGCAGCGCCAGATCGGGCGCATCGCCGCCGTGCTGGCCGAGGCCGGGGTCGCGCAGCAGGCGCAGGCCGACTGGGAGGCGCCTTCCAGCCTCAAGCGCTGGACCTGCGCCGTGGCGCAGGCGGCCGCCGTGCCGCCGCTGGTGACGCTGCGCATGGCGCAGTGGCTGGCGCCGTTTTTCACCTACCACTTTTTCTCGGGCGAGCCGGGCGACTCGGTGGCGCGCGCGATTGCCGCCTCGATCGTCGTCTTCCTGCTGGCCACCTTGATGGAGTTCCTGGTCGCCATCGCCGGCAAGTGGCTCGTTGCCGGCCGCATGCAAGCCGGCTCCTATCCGCTGTGGGGCTGGACATACTATCGCTGGTGGCTGGCCGACCGCCTGATCGAAGGCGCGCCGGTCTACCTGCTAAGCGGCTCGTCGCTCGGCAACTGGTGGCTGCGCGCGCTTGGCGCCAAGGTGGGGCGCTCGGTGATCATCGGCTCGATGACGTTGCGCGCGCCCGACCTGCTGCGCGTGGGCGACGGCGTTAGCATCGGCAACGCCGTCAACATTGAAAACGCGCGGGTCGAACGGGGCCGCCTGCTGCTCGGCCAGGTGGAACTGGGCGACGATGCCTGCGTCTCCTCGTTCTGCGTCCTGGAAGGTAATACCGCCGTCGGCGCACTCGGCCATGTGGAGGGCCAGTCGGCGCTCGCTGATGGCGTGCGCGTGCCGCCCGGGCGCGTATGGGGCGGGTCGCCCGCGCGCGATATCGGCCCTTTTGTGCCGGATGTGCCGCCGCGCCCGCCAGTCGGGCGCTTGCGCCTGGCCGGGGAAGGGCTGTTTTTCGTGTTCGGCATGCTGCTCGTGTCGACGCTGTTCTTCATGCCGGTATTTCCCAGCTTCATACTGATCGACTGGCTCGATGAAATCGATGTGCTGCCATGGCTGCGCAGCGGCGACCTGGGAACCGAACTGGTGCGCTATTTCGTGCTCGCCTTTCCCGCCAGCGCGGTGCTGATCACGATGACGCTGCTGGTGTCGGCCGGCATCCGCTGGGGCTTCCTGCCGCGCCTCACACCGGGCCGCTCCCGCGTTCACAGCAACACGTACTGCGCCAAGTGGCTGGTCAGCCACATCCAGGAATCGAGCTTGAATGTGCTGCACGGCATTTATGCAACCGTGTTCGCCTCCACCTGGTATCGCTTGCTGGGCGCCAAGGTCGGGCGCGACGCGGAAATTTCGACGGCGCTTGGCGTCGTGCCCGACATGCTCACGCTGGGCGACGAAACCTTCATTGCCGACGGCGTCATGCTGGGCGACGAGCAGATCGACGGCGGCTGGATGACTACCGAGGCAACCGTCGTGTCGCACCGCAGTTTTGTCGGCAACGGCAGCTATATTCCAGACGGCACCATCCTGCCCGAGCGGGTGCTGGTCGGGGTCCATACGCATGCGCCTTGCAACGGGCAAATGGCCAGCGGCGACACCTGGCTGGGTTCACCGCCCATCCATTTGCCGGCGCGCGAAGAAACCAGCGGCTACCCCGAATCGCTGACCTACCGGCCGTCGCCGCAGCGCCGGTTGGGCCGCACGCTGGTCGAATCGTTCCGGATCGTCGCGCCCCATGCACTGGTGATTGCGGTCGGTTACACCATCGTCCTGAACGTGATGCCGCTGGCCGGCGCCGAACGCTGGCGCGAGGTGGTGCTGTACCTGGCGCTGTCCGGGCTGGGCTACTGCGCCGTCAATTTCTTGCTGGTGCTGGGGATGAAATGGCTGCTGCTCGGGCGCTACCGCAAGCGCGCCGCGCCCATGTGGACCAGCTTTGTCTGGCTCTCCGAAGGCGTCACCAATATGTATGAAGGGATCGCGGTGCCCAACTTCATGCGCTACCTGCGCGGCACGCCGTGGCTGCCGGTCGCGTTCCGCCTGCTCGGCTGCAAGATCGGCAAGGGCGTCTATCTGGACACCACCGACATCACCGAATTTGATTGCGTGAGCATCGGCGACTACAGCGAACTCAATGCCTTGGCATGCCCGCAAACGCACTTGTTCGAGGACCGCGTCATGAAGATCGACCGGGTCGAGATCGGCCGCAAGGTGTACATGGGGCCCCGCAGTTCGGTGCTCTACAGCGCATCCGTAGGCGACAATGCCCGCGTCGGACCGTTGACGCTGGTGATGAAGGGCGAGTTCATCCCGCCTGGCACCAGCTGGGCCGGTTGTCCCGCGGCGCTGGTGCGCTGATGCCGCTGATGCACATTGTGATGGTCGAGCCCGGCCTGCATGTGGTGCGGGTGGACACGGCTTATGCGCCGCGCGCAACGGCGCGCCTGCAGATCCGCGCCGCGCTGCGCGAACTCGTTGGCAGCAAGCTGGGCATGTCCCCCGACGAAGTGGCGATCCGCTCAGTGGCCGGTGCCGCGCCGCAGCTGCTGCTCAATGGGCACCCGTCGGCGCAGGGCGTGTCGATCACCCACGCCGGGCCCTTTGCTTTTGCCGCGTTCAATGCGCGCGGCGCGGTCGGCATCGACGTCATGCAGGTGCAGGAGACGCCTGATATGGATCGGGTGGCGCTCGACTACCTGGGGCGGGAAGTGCGCGATATGCTGGCCATCGTGTCGCCCGCGCGGCGCGCCGATCTGTTTGCGCACGCGTGGGCGCGGCGCGAAGCGCACCTCAAATGCCTGGGGCTGGAACTGGGGGAATTCAAGCCGCTGCCGGGCAATTGCCGGGTGCATGCGCTCGCGGTACCGGATGGCTATGTCGGGGTGCTGGTGACGCCGCCGGTGCGTTAGCCGGTGCCTTAGCCGAACATCTGCAGCGTTGTATAGCTGCCGTTCGAGGCCGGCGCTGACGACATCAGGTGGTAGGCGTGGATGGGCCAGTTGACAGATCGCGCGGCATCCGGCAAGGCGGCGCCTGTTGCGCGGCGCGCCAGTGTCACGTGGGGACGGTAGGGCCGCTGGTCGACAGCCAGGCCGGCGGCGTGCAGCGCGGCTTGCAGGTTGGCGTGCAGCGCGTGCAGGGCGGGTGGAACAGTGTCCGGTTCAAGTACGGCAATGCCGTGCGGCCAAAGTGCTGCATGTGTCAAGCGCAGGGAAAACGATTCGCAAGGCACTTGCAGTTCGGGCAGGCGCGTGAGCGGGACATCGCCCAGGAAATGCAGCGTCAAGTGCAGGCGCGCCGTTTTTACCGGCGTTGCCGGGCGCGGCCAGGAGCAGGCGTCGCGCCAGGCAGCGAGATGGTTGCGCACTGCAGGGTCGGGCAGCAGGGCAATGAAGAGGCGGGGTGCGGGTGTCATGGGGGCACTCTACAGCGGTGCGCCGCACGGTGGCGCAGGCCACGCTTGACGTCCGGTCCTGGCGCCACGGTTAGTGGCAACTCCGGCGGAATGCGCTACGCTTTTCCGCCCTACGGTCCGCGCTCACGCGTTTCGCCGCGACCAGCAGGCGGCGCCCACGTAGGGCGGAAAAGCGCAAGCGCATCCCGCCATGCCGCAGCCTTCGGCCCAACCACCGTGTGATCAGGCATTCACATCAAAAGCAATGTTCCTGCGCCGGAAAACTGCCATCCTTGACCGCACCAACGTAAGCGCTCACTGCGGCGTCGATATTGGTCTGCCCTTCCATGAAGTTTTTCACGAACTTGGCTTTGCGGCCCGGGAACACGCCCAGCAGGTCGTGCATGACCAACACCTGGCCCGAGCAGTCGGGGCCGGCGCCGATGCCGATCGTCGGCATGGTCAGCAGTTCCGTCACTTCCTTGCCCAGCGCCGTCGGAATCGCTTCGATCACCAGCAGCACCGCGCCAGCTTCTTGCAGCAGCTTGGCGTCGGCCTTCAAGTGTTCGGCGCTTTCAATCGTCTTGCCCTGCACCTTGTAGCCGCCCAGCTGATGCACGGACTGCGGCGTCAGACCCAGGTGCGCGCAGACGGGCACGGCGCGGTCCGTGAGGAAGCGTACCGTCTCGGCCAGCCACGCGCCGCCTTCGAGCTTGACCATGTGGGCGCCAGCCTGGATCAGCTTGACGGCGTTGTCAAAAGCCGCTTGCGGAGTGGCGTAGCTGCCAAAAGGCATATCGGCCAGCACCATCGCGCTCTTGTTGCCGCGCGCGACTGCGGCCGTGTGGTAGGCCACTTCGGCCACCGTGACCGGCAGGGTGGAAGTGTGGCCATTGCAGACCATGCCGAGCGAATCGCCGATCAGCAGCACTTCGACCCCGCAGCGGTCCATCAGCGACGCGAAACTGGCGTCGTAGCAGGTGAGCATGGCAATCTTGTTGCCGGCCGCGCGCATCGCATTCAAGCTTGGGATCGTCACCGCCTTGGTGACCACCGGTTTCACAGGCGCAGGAGTGTTGCCGCCAGCCATGTCCTTACCTTGCAAGTAACCGCTCATGATGATCCTTTGATATTGAAAATGGGATGTCCGCGCTAGTGTAATGCGAACCGGGGGAATGTGCTGGGAGCCTAGCTGCGGAAGATGAAATACACGGCCCCGACCAGGCACAAGCCCGCCCATACATAATCGAGCTTGAACGGCTGGTTCATGTAAAACATCGCAAACGGCACGAACACGGTCAGCGTGATCGCTTCCTGCAAAATCTTGAGCTGCGCCAGGCTGTACTGGGTGTTGCCGATCCGGTTCGCCGGCACCTGCAGCAGGTACTCGAACAGTGCAATCCCCCAGCTCACCAGCGCCGCATACCACCACACCCGGGTCGACATATTCTTCAAGTGCCCGTACCAGGCGAAGGTCATGAAGACGTTCGACATGGTCAGCAGCACGGTGGTCTGGACGATAACGGAATCTGCATGCCTACTCCATCGCTTCGATGCCTTGCCCCGCCACTGCGGGCAAAAAGCCGCTCGCCAGCCCGCGCCCCGGAACCATGATGCCGGGCGCGATCTCCAGCAGCGGCACCAGCACGAACGCGCGTTCAAGCATGCGCGGATGCGGCACGTGCAGCGCGGGCAGGTCGATCTGCTCGTCGCCATACAATAAAATATCCAGGTCCAGCGTGCGCGGCGCATTGCGATAAGGCCGCTCGCGTCCATGCGCCAGTTCGATTGCATGCAGGGCCGTCAGCAGCGCCGCTGCGGCCAGCGGCGTCTCGATGCACGCCACCGCATTGACGTAATCGGCACCCGACGAATCGATTGGCGCGGTGCGGTATTTGCTTGACGCGGCCAACACGCGGCAGCCGTCCAGCGCTGCAAGGCGCACCAGCGCGTCGTCGACATTGGCGCTGGCGTCGCCCAGGTTGGCGCCAATGCCGATGTAGGCGATCATTCTTCGGTGGCGCCGCCGCCTTCGGCTTCGCCTTCAGCACCGGTCTTCTGGCGCGGGCCGCGGCGCGGCGGACGCTTGCGTTTCGCTCCCGCGGGCGAAGCCACGGCAGTGGTCAAGAGCTGCTCGCGTTCGACCGCGTCGCCTTCATAGAAAGCGGTCCACCATTCGCCGATGTCCATGTCGATCTCGCCCGACTCGCAGCGCAGCAGCAAAAAGTCGTAGCCGGCACGGAAACGCAGATGCTCGAGCAGCTTGTACGGCGCCTTGCCGTTGCGCCGCTCAAAGCGCGGCTGCATCGACCAGATGTCGCGCATGTCCGAACCGATCTTGCGCTGCAGGGCTAGTTTTTCGGTCTGCGAATCGAGCACGTCGTCGGCGGCCAGATGCAGCGCCGGAATCGGCGACTCGCCGGCGGCGCGGTAGGCAGTCCATTTTTCCACCACCTGGTGCCACAGCAGCGAAGCAAACAGAAAGCCCGGCGAGACGCCCTTGCCGGCCTTGATCCGGTTGTCGGTCGACTCGAGCGCCAGTGTGACGAACTTCATGCCGATCGGCTGCTCGAGCACCACGTCGAGCAGCGGCAGCAGGCCATGGTGCAAGCCTTCCTTGCGCAGCTGCTGCAGGCAGGCCAGCGCGTGGCCGCTCATGAGCAGCTTGAGCATTTCGTCGAACACGCGCGCGGCCGGCACGTTGTTGATCAGCGGCGCCATCACCGCGATCGGCTCGCGGGTGTGCGGCTCGATCGTGAACTGCAGCTTGGCCGCAAAGCGCACCACGCGCAGCATGCGCACCGGGTCTTCGCGATAGCGCGCTTCGGGCTGGCCGATGATGCGCAAGGTCTTGTCGCGGATGTCGGCAATGCCGCCATGGTAGTCCAGCACTTCTTGCGTGGCCGGGTCGTAGTACATGGCGTTGATGGTGAAGTCGCGCCGCATCGCGTCTTCGTGCTGGGGCCCGAAATGATTGTCGCGCAAGACGCGCCCGTGTTCATCCTTGGGCGCAGACGCTTCGCCGGCGCCGCGAAAGGTCGTCACTTCCAGCAAATCCTGGCCGAACATCACGTGCACGATCTGGAAGCGCTTGCCGATGATGAAGGCGCGCCGGAACAGCCGCTTGACCTGGTCGGGCGTGGCGTCGGTGGCAATGTCGAAGTCCTTGGGTTTGACGCCCAGCAGCAGGTCGCGCACCGCGCCGCCGACCACGAACGCCTTGTAGCCCGCCTCCTGCAGCGAGGACGTCACCCGGATCGCGTTCGACGACAGCAGCCTGGGGTCGATCCCGTGTTCGGCCGCGGTCAGGATGATGGGCTGCGTCAGGTCGCGCACCGGCTGCTTGTCTTTGACGCCCAAAATTTTGCGGATGAATTTTTTAATCATTGAATAGGAAAAGTGAAGGCCAGCCAAGGCTCGTTGCGTGCGTTGATAGCGCAGCGTTCGGGTTGGTCGCAACAGGGTGGGTGACGACGGACAGGAGGGGAATATCGTTGTGCGAATCGCTGTAGAAGTGGCTGCTGCCAAACCCGGAGAGGGGCGTGCCGATCTGTTCCAGCCATGCGTGGGTGTGGGTGACTTTGCCGGGACCGGAAGTGGGGCTGCCGAGCAGCTTGCCGGTCAGGTTGCCGTGCGCGTCTTCCTCGGGCACGGCGGCGATCAGGTGTTCGACCCCGAGCGCGGCGGCGATCGGCGCCGTCACGAAGCGGTTGGTGGCGGTGATGATGCAGACCAGGTCACCGGCATCCAAGTGCTTTTGCAGCAGCGCGCGCGCCTGCGGCAGGATCGCCGGCGCAATCACTTCGGCCATGAACTGCGCGTGCATGGCGTCCAGGCGCGTGCGGGGAAAGCGCGCCAGCGTGCCAAGGGCGAATTCAAGGTACTCGACCGGGTCGAGCGTGCCGGCCTGGTACTGGGCGAAAAAATCGTCGTTGGCGCGCTTGAAGGCGACCGCATCGACAGCGCCCGTACGGACCAGGAACTGGCCCCATTCGTAATCCGAGTCAATCGGCAGCAGGGTGTGGTCGAGGTCAAACAGGGCCAGGTTCTTCATTCTTTGGGAGCGTTCAATAGCAGGTCGCGCAGCAGCGGCAGGGTGACCGGGCGCTGGGTTTCGAGGGAATAGTGATCAAGCGCTTCGAGCATCGTCGACAAAGAGCGCATGTCGCGCTTGAAATGGGATAGCAGATAGGGTAACACGCTGGCCGAAAGCGTCAAACCACGCGCTTCGGCGGCATGGGTGAGGGCGGCGATTTTTTCCTCGTCCGACAGGCCGTGAATCTGGTAGATCAGGCCCCAGCCCATGCGCGTGCGCAGGTCTTCGCGCACCGGCAGCACGGCCGGCGGCACCGGGCCGGTCGAGACCATGTAGGCGCCGTGTTCGCGGATCTGGTTAAACAGCGCAAAGGCGTCGATCTGGGCCGCGGCCGACAGCCTGTCGCAGTCGTCGAGCAGGTACAGCGACACGTCGGGGGTGTAGACGAAGTCGGCCTCGGTCGCGTCCGCGCCGATATAGCGCGAAGCGCTCGTGGCGGCCAGGCCCTGCAACAGGTGGGTCTTGCCGGCCGCGCTCTCGCCCCACAGGTAGGCGAAATGCTCGCGCGCGCTGCGCTGCGCGAACTGGTGCATCAGGTGCGCCATCTCGGCGTTCTGGCCGACCTCGAAGGTGTCGAGGCTGCGGGCTTGTTCGGCGCCCAGGTCGAGTACCAGCTGTTTCATGGTCTAAATGCCCGCCAGAACGCCGGCCGGAAGGCGGCGCGTTGCTGGTCCTGGAAAAGGGTCGATGGCATGTAGTTTTGTTGTAATGTGGGTTAATTCGGCTGACGGCGGGCCGTTTTGATAAAATAGCGGATTGTCCAGTTTTAGCCCGGGTTCAGTCCAGATTCGGCCCGAACAGGTCCACCGCCCTCTATTTTACCGCCTCCGCCGCCAAATACACCATGAGCCAATCTTCTAATGTTTCCCTCTCCTACCGCGATGCCGGTGTCGATATCGATGCCGGCGACGCGCTGGTCGAAGCGATCAAGCCGTTTGCCAAGCGCACCATGCGCGAAGGCGTCATGGGCGGCCTCGGCGGTTTCGGCGCCATGTTCGAGATCAGCAAGAAGTTCAAGGAGCCGGTGCTGGTCTCGGGCACCGACGGCGTGGGCACCAAGCTCAGGCTCGCTTTCGAGCTGAACCGGCACGACACGGTCGGCATCGACCTGGTCGCCATGAGCGTGAACGACATCCTGGTGCAGGGCGCGGAACCCTTGTTTTTCCTCGATTATTTCGCGTGCGGCAAGCTCGACGTGCCGACCGCAACTGCCGTCGTCAAGGGCATCGCGCAGGGCTGCGAGCAGGCCGGCTGCGCGCTGATCGGCGGCGAAACGGCGGAAATGCCGAGCATGTACCCGGCCGGCGAATACGACCTGGCCGGTTTCGCCGTCGGCGCGGTCGAAAAATCGAAGATCATCGACGGCACCAAGATTTGCCCGGGCGACGTGGTGCTGGGGCTGGCCTCGTCGGGCGTGCACTCGAACGGTTATTCGCTGGTGCGCAAGATCATTGAAGTGGCCAAGCCGGACCTGGAAGGCGACTTTCATGGCCGCAAGCTGTCCGACGTGCTGATGGAGCCGACCCGCATTTACGTCAAGCCGCTGCTGGCGCTGATGGAAGCGATGGAAGTGAAGGGCATGGTCCACATCACCGGCGGCGGCCTGGTTGAAAACATCCCGCGCGTGCTGCAGCCGGGGCTGACGGCAGTGCTCGACTCCAAGGCATGGACCATGCCGCCGCTGTTCCAGTGGCTGCAGCAGCACGGCAACGTGGCGGATGCCGAGATGCACCGCGTGTTCAACTGCGGCATCGGCATGATCGTCATCGTCTCGCCAGAAAACGCCGACGCCGCGTTCGCGCAGCTGCAAGCGGCCGGCGAAACCGTCTCGCGCATCGGCGCCATCCGCGCGCGCGCGGGCGACGAGCACCAGACCATCGTCGAATAAATCTCACCCCGGGGTGGATCGCCGGGGTGGTGGTGTCTCAGCTTTCGCGCACCAGCTTGCAATAGACGGGCATCACATCCGGGCGCCCGAAGGTGTCGTTGTGTCCCGCGCCCGGCGCCAGGTGCCACTGCTTGCGCTGACCGGGAATGGCGTCAAACACCTTGCGCGCCAGCGGGGGCGGCGTGACCTTGTCGGCGCCGCCCACCAGCACCAGGCTGGTGCCGCCGTAGCCGCCCATGGCCGCGACATTGTCGAGCGCCCTGAGCCCCGCTTCCACCTTCACCTCGCTCACTAAAGTGACGTACCACGGCACAGCGGCGTCGACCCAGTCCTGCACATTGCTGGTGGTCGATTCGAGCACGATGCCGCGCGCGGACGGGCGCTGCTGCGCCACGTAGGCGGCCAGAATGCTGCCCAGCGATTGCCCGTGCACGATCACCCCGCCCGGAAACTGCGCGCTGACATGGTCGTACAGGCGCACCGCGTCGGCCGCCATGCGCTGCATATTCGGTTGCCCGCTGCTGCGCCCGTAGCCGCGATAGTCGAACACGGCCACGCCGGTGCCGCACGAGGCAAGCAGCGGCAAAAGCTCGGCGCCGTGCTGGTCGAGGTGGAACATGTTGCCGCCGAAGTAGAGCACGGCGCGCGTGGCGCCAGGTGGCTGAAAGCGGATGCCGCGCAGCACGGCGCCGTCGGGCGTGGCAATTTCTTCGTCGCGCAGCACGCCCGCGCCAAGGTGCTTGGCCGCGTCCAGGTGCGCCGCTGCGGGCGTGCCGGGTTTGTCCGGCTTGATGAAATTGCGCTCGCCTACTTCCATGGTGCCGCAACCTGACAGCGCGGCGGCAATGAGCAATACGGGTAAGGCACGCATACGCGGCTCCTGTTGGATGATAAAATAAATGTATCACAATCATTTATACATGTTTTACAGTAATAAATTACTGTATAGCGATAAAAATTTTATCATGAAAACAGAAATTCGCGTGATCCGGGTGCTGCTTGCCGCCTGCGCGGTCTTGCAGCTGGTGTTTTTTGTGCTGGGCTGGAGCGGCGTTTTGCCGCTTGGGTTTTTCATGCAGATCAGCCCGGACGGCATGAGCGCCGCCGCCGCGCGCGCGCTCGCCCCTGCGCACAGGCTGGCCGGTGTGCTGGCCGGTTTGCCGGTGCTGCTCACGCTCGGCTACGGCCTGTGGCGATTGCTGCGCGCGCTGGCCAACATCGAGCGCCGCGCCCTGTTCGATCTCGACACCATCGCCCACGTGCGCGCTTTTGCCGGCGCCGCGCTGGCCTCGACCTGCCTTGCCATTGTCGAGGCGCCAGTGCGAACGCTGGCGTTTCGGCTCATTGGCAACGCGCCAGAAAACCGGGTGTCGATTGGCGTCACCAGCACCGAACTGCTGCTGATCCTCGTATGCGCGCTGTTTTACCTGATTATCCGGCTGATGCATGAAGGGCGCCGCCTGGCCGAGGACAACGAGGGTTTCGTCTGATGAGCATCGTGATCCACTTGGACCTGATGCTGGCGCGGCGCAAGGTCAAGTCGAAGGACCTGGCCGCCTACATCGGCATCACCGAGCAGAACCTGTCGCTGCTCAAGTCCGGCAAGGTCAAGGGCATCCGTTTTGGCACCCTGGCCAAGATCTGCGAGCATCTGGCATGCCAGCCGGGCGACATCATCGAATGGATTGACGATGGCGAAGGGGCGCCGGGAGACGGCGTGGCCGACAGCGACGCTACTCCCTAAGGTTGGCCGATATTTTTCTCGAGGAATTTTTCGACGCGGCCCCAGAAGTCGACGCGCGTCTCCGGCAAGGCCCAGCCATGCCCTTCTTCGGGATACAGCACCCACTCCACGTTCGGATTGGTCTTTTTTACCGCTTCGTAAAACAGTGTGCCGTGGTAGCTGGGCACGCGCCGGTCGGCGCCGCCGTAGGCCAGCAGCAGCGGTCGGGTAATGCGCGCGGCCTGTTCGATGGGCGAGGTTGCCTTCAGCTGCGCCGCGTCCTTGTCCACGTCGCCCACCAGTACCGGCATGCCGTACTTGAGGTAGCGTTCGGTGAGGTCGCTGGCGAAATACCACTGGCCGTTGCGCAGCAGCGCAATGTCGGTCACGCCAACCCAGTCCACGCCGCACTTGAACAGGTCCGGATCGTTGACCAGTCCCATCAGCGTGGCGTAGCCGCCGTAGCTGGCACCGGCGATGCAGATGCGCTTGGGGTCGGCCAAGCCTTGCGCGATCGCCCACTTGGCGCCGTCGGCAATATCGTCCTGCATCTTCAAGCCCCATTGCTTCCAGCCGGCGCGAAAGTGCTTGCTGCCAAAGCCGGTGCTGCCGCGGTAGGACGGCTCGAGCACCGCATAGCCGCGCGAGGCGAGAAATTGCGACTCCGGCTGCCAGCCCCATGAATTGCCGCGCACGTAAGGCCCGCCGTGCACCAGCACCACCAGCGGCAGGCCGGCGCGCCGGCCTCCGGCCGGCAGCGTCAGCAGGCCGGGAATGGTCAGGCCGTCGCGCGCCGTGTAGCTGATGGCTTGCTGGGTGCCCATCCGTTCCGGCTTGATGGCAGGATTGGTGCTGCCGATGCGCTTGAAGGCCTTGGTCGCGCTGTTGTAGAGCAGCAGCGTCCTGGGCCGTACGTCAGCATACGATTCCACCAGCACCCACGGCGTTTCGCCGCGCGTGGCCACGCTGAGCAGGTTGACGGTGCCGGGCAAGCTCTTGTCGACCTCGGCCTGCACGGCCTTCATGGCCGGATCGAACCACAGCGTGTTTTCGGCGTCGGTGACGACCCGAAAGCCGAGCAAGCCGGACTTGCCCATGATCAGGCGGCCATTGAAATCGTAGTCATCGGCGACGACCAGTGGCTTGTCGCTGAGCTTAGCGCTGAGCTTGCCGCTGGCGAGCTCGAGCGTGTGCAGGGCGATCTTGTCCTTGCCCTTGCTGGCGGCGACATACAGCGTGCCGTCAGCGCCAAAGGCGAGCGGCGAAAAGGCGCCCGGTCCGCCCTTGAAGG
Organism: Massilia sp. TWP1-3-3; assembly: GCF_049897805.1. Taxonomy (NCBI): domain Bacteria; kingdom Pseudomonadati; phylum Pseudomonadota; class Betaproteobacteria; order Burkholderiales; family Oxalobacteraceae; genus Massilia; species Massilia sp. TWP1-3-3. The sequence goes on along the minus strand of NZ_JAFCWX010000007.1, from coordinate 11,714 downwards.
CGTCGAAGGTGACGAGCGCGCGCCAGGCCTGGGTGGCCGGATCGCGGTACTGCACCGACTGGCTGTCGTTTTCCCCCGTGATGGCCAGGCGCGGCTCGCCCGCCTGGTCCAGCACCCAGCCCTGGACGTGTTCCGGAGCGTCGACCTTTTTTGCGCGGCCGGTGAGCGTGTCGAGCAGCAGCAAGTCCACTTCCTGAAACTCGCCGCCCGCCATCCGGCGGCTGTAGACATACACGGCGTCTGAATTCTGGGCCCCGGCCTGCCTGGCGAGATAGGTGTGCCACGGCAGCATCACCCGGCCGTTGGCAACGCGCACCGGCGTGCGCCCGACGTTGTCCCTGCGGTCGGCCAGCTGCAGCGCGCCGCTGCCGTCGACATTGGCCGCGTACAGGCCGGGGCCATTGTGCATCTGCCCCTGCGCTGCCTGGCGGTCGCGCGTGGCATACACCAGGCGCTTGTCATTGACCCACTGAAAGTCGCCGATATCGGCGTCGCGGAAATTGGCGGCCACGGACACGCGCCCGTCCACCAGGTCCAGCACGGTCAGCTCGTCGCGCTTGCCGGGGGCGCCGGTGACCACGGCCAACAGCTTGCCGTTGGGCGAGAGCTGCGGGTGGCTAAAGCGCGCACTGGCGAAAAAGCTGTCGATGGGAGGCAATGCTTCGGCGGCGCGCGCGCTGGTCGCAACGGCGCAGGAGAGTAGCGCGATTGCCGCGCTCAAGCGGGCAATTCTGGCCAGGGGGAACGGCATCGCATGACTCCGGTAGCTGGCAAAGTTGCCCAGTCAGAAGAGTATCATTATGATAATGTTGACGCCTGTAGTCAGAGACGGTATTGCGCGAAAAAATGACCGGGGTCAGATCGACAGTCTGGCCCCGGGTCGCCGCCGACTTATTTATTCAGGATTTTAGCCACCGGCGCGGCGCGCAGGCGGTGCGCGTCCGGCATGCCGCCGCCCAGCAGCGGGCGCAGGTAAGCGCGAAAAGCGTCGGTCACGTCGGTGCCGCTCTCGCTGATGAACAGGTCTTCCATCACGCGCGTCTTGCCGGCCACGTCTTCGAGCGGCATCAGTTGATACTCGACCGCGTAGTCGCCGCTGCGCTTGATGGCGACCGACCCGTCTTGATCCCCCCACATGGCGAACTGCACCGCCTTTTCGCCCACCTCGCGCGCTTCGCGCTGGTCGACGTCGGAGACGCAACCCATGAACGAGCGCTGCAGGTAGCCGAAGGTGTCGCCGCGCACCCGCTTGATGCCGAGCTTGGCCTTGATTTCGTCGCACAGCAAATCGGCCAGTGCGCCGGTGCCCGACAGTTGCACATTGCCGTGCGCATCACGTTCAACTTCGGACGACAGCAAACTGGCGATCGCTTCGCCCGACGCATCATGGATGCCTTCGGAGACGGCGATCACGCAGCGGCCATACTGCGCATAGGTGCGCTTGACGTCTGCCAAAAAATTTTCCAGAACAAAGGTGCGCTCGGGCAGGTAAATCAGGTGCGGGCCATCGTCCGGGAATTTTTTGCCCAGGGCAGCGGCCGCGGTCAGAAAACCCGCATGGCGGCCCATGACCACGCCCACGTACACGCCCGGCAGCGAGCGGTTGTCCAGGTTGGCGCCGGCGAACGCTTGCGCCACGAAGCGCGCGGCCGACGGAAAGCCCGGCGTGTGGTCATTGCCGACCAAATCATTGTCGATGGTCTTGGGAATGTGGATGCAACGCAGCGGATAGCCGGCCTTTTTCGCTTCCAGGCTGACGATGCGCACCGTGTCGGACGAATCGTTGCCGCCAATGTAAAAGAAGTGTTCGATCTCGTGCGCGCGCAGCACTTCAAAAATTTTCTGGCAGTAGGCGATGTCGGGCTTGTCGCGCGTCGAACCCAGGGCTGACGAAGGCGTGGCGCCCACCAGTTCGAGGTTGGCGCTGGTTTCCTGGGTCAGGTCAATGAACGCTTCGTCGACGATGCCGCGCACGCCGTGCATGGCGCCGTATACGCGGGTGACGTTACTGAAGCGGCGCGCTTCGAGCACCACGCCGACCATCGACTGGTTGATGACGGCGGTAGGGCCGCCTCCCTGGGCTACCAGAATTTTTCCCGACGACATGCGCATCTCCTTGAGTGAACCGATTTAACGGCAAGCTTAACCCGAATTGGGGACCGGCTGTTTTTGGCACGTTTACAGACAGTTCGCCTCAAGCCGGCGCATGCTGCAGTTGCCGATGCGCGCTGCGTTCAGCCTGGCCGCCTCGGCGCGTTCTTTTGCCAGCGTGTCTTTGGCCAGCTGGTCTTGCGACTGCTTGCCTTGCACCGGTTTGGCTTGCCCACCTTGGCGCTGCCCGCCGCGCGCAGTGTTGGCAACGGGATGGGCGCCATAGGTTCGCGCGCCGCCTTCCCTCGCGTTCCGTTCAGCCAGGCGCTGCCTGAACTGCTTGTCGGCGACGCGCAACTGCGCGCGTTCGCGCGTCAAGCGCGCGCTGCTGGCCTGTTCCGTCTCGGGCGCCGGCACCGCGAACTGTTTTGCTTCACGCGCCTGGCCAGTGCATGGCCGGCTCGAATAGGCGGTGTTGCCGCTCGCCTCGACGCACTTGTACATGGTGTCGGCAAGCGTATCCGGCGCCTGCACGGCGAGCAAGGTGGCAAGGGCGAGCAGCAGCGATGCTTGCATGGCGGACCTCCAAAAATGGAAGCGCGATGGTAGCAGCTTTAGTGACGCGCACCGGTGGGCGCGCGCGCTACGCTTGCGCTGCCACTATTTCGAGGGACCGACGGGCTTGGCCATTGGTCGGAAACTGTTGGCTTCCACGCGGGCCGCTTCCGTGCGGTCCAGATCACGCTTGGCCTGCAAGGTGCGCACCGCGATCCTGTCGTTTTCTGCCTTGACGTATTCCAGCGTTGCCGCCTGCCATTGATCGCGCTGGACAATAAAACGATCTGCATCGGCCTTGGCGGCGGCGATCACGCCCTTGTACACCTGCTCGAGGTGCCCCTTGGCCTGCGCCAGTTCCTGCTCGCTCATCACTTCGAGCACGCCGCCGGGAATGGTCTTACCTGGCGGCATGACGGTGGCCATGTTGGCGACGAAGCCGTTGTAGCAGCCGGTCCAGGCGCTAATTTGCGCACCGATCCGCTTGATCTCGTCGTTGACGATCGAGCGGCCCGCAGGCAGGGCCGGCGCCTGGCAGTTGACTTGGCCCGCACGCAGTTCGGCGCCGGTATAACCACCCGTCCACAGTGCGATGTCGGCGGCGTGCGCGGCGCGCTGGGCACTGAGCTTGGTGGCGGCCACGGCGCCCGGATCGCCCCCGGCGGCGGCCTGGGCGAACAAGGCGTCGCCCTTGGCGCGGTCGAGCGGCGCACCTTCGCCGTACCAGTACATTTCGCCCAGGCGCAGTTGCGCTTCGTGGTTGTTGTCGCTGGCGAGCTTGCCGAACAGCTTGAGCGCAACCGGGTAATTTTTCTGCTGTAGCGCCGCGTTGGCATCAACGAGTTCATCGGCGCTGGCATGGCCACCCACGGCGCAGGCCAGACAAAAAAGGGCGATACGGAAAGGACGGGACATGGCTGCCTCTGGGGAGATTGTTTTGGAGAAAGATCGTACAACAATCTGACCGTGATGTTGCTCAGTTCATAAAATATTCAGGGCGCATACCTGTCCTCGGGGACATTTACGGCGCTCATTCGGGCGAGCGCAGATGGTCGATCAGCGCGCGCGTCTGGACCCCCGGTGCACTCGTGAGCAGGCTGGCGGCGACCAGCACGGCCAGGCCGGCCGGCACGCCGAAAATGCCGGCCGAAATGGGCGCGATATGAAACCACTGGCCGGCCGCGCTGCCGCCCAGGATGGGATTGGTATGCAGCATGTAGTAGGCGCACACGCCAAAGCCGGCCAGCATGCCGGCGATCGCACCGGTGTTGTTGGCGCGCTTCCAGAACACGCCCAGCACCAGCGCCGGAAACAGCGTCGAGGCGGCCAGCGAAAACGCCGCGCCCACCAGCGACAAAATGTCGCCCGGCTTTTGCGAAGCGGCGTAGGCGGCAATGAAGGCCACGCCCAGCAGCAGCAGCTTGGAAATGGTGACCCGCTTCTGGGTCGAGGCGGACGGATCGATTACCTTGTAATACACGTCGTGCGAGAGCGCGTTCGAGATCGCCAGCAGCAGGCCGTCGGCCGTCGACAGCGCCGCCGCCAGGCCGCCGGCGGCGACCAAGCCGGAAATCACGTACGGCAGTCCGCCGATTTCGGGCGTGGCCAGCACCAGCACGTCGCCGTCGATGGCAATTTCAGCCAGCTGCACGATGCCGTCGGCGTTGATGTCGGCCACGCTGATCAGGGGCGTCACCTTGTCCACGTTGGCCCAGTACGAAATCCAGGTCGGCAGGTGCGCGTAGTCGCTGCCCACCAGCGTGGTGTACAGGTCGAACTTGACCAGCACCGCCAGCGCCGGAATGGTCAGGTACACCAGCAGGATGAAAAACAGGGTCCAGAACACGGACACGCGCGTTTCGGCCACCGAGGGCGTGGTGTAGGAGCGCATCAGGATGTGGGGCAGGGCGGCCGTGCCCAGCATCAGGCACAGTACCAGCGCCAGAAAATTGTTGCGGGCGATGTCCGAGCCTTCCTTATCGTCGGCGGCAAAGGGCGTGGCGTGCGGGGAGGGCGGCGCGGCGCGCGCCAGGTTGGCGCTGCGCCCCGCGTTCCAGGTGCGCGCCGCTTCCTCGGCCGTCTTGGGGTAGGCAATCAGCGCGCGCTCGGCGGCGCGCACCTCGGCCAGCGAACTGTTACGCAGGCGTGCCGCGTCCAGGCGCCGCTGCGTGTCCTGCAAGCCGTTTTCCCACGAGGTGGGCAGCGCCTTCAGACGCGCGCCGTATTCGTCGGCGCGCTGGCGAAAAATCGCGCGCACCTGCAATTCCCTGGGGTCGGCCAGCAGCGCGCGCTCGCGCAGCGCCAGCTTGGGCAGCACCGTTCCGTAGGCCAGCTGCGGCAGCGGGCTGCCGGCGTGCTTCATCGACAGCCACATGCTGGGCGCCAGGAAGGCGACCAGGATGATGGTGTACTGCGTCACCTGGGTCCAGGTAATGGCGCGCATGCCGCCCAAAAAGGAACACACCAGGATGCTGGCCAGCCCCAGGAAAATCCCGACCGAAAAATCGACGCCGGCAAAGCGCGAGGCGATCAGCCCGACCGCGTAGATCTGCGCCACCACGTAGGTGAACGAGACGATGATGGTGGCCCCCACGGCGATCATGCGCACCGGCGCACCGCGCCCGCCGGCGCCGCCGCCGTAGCGCGCCGCCAGGAAGTCAGGGATGGTGTATTGCGCGAAGCGGCGCAGGTAGGGCGCGATTAGCAGCGCCACCAGGCAGTAGCCGCCGGTCCAGCCCATGATGTAGGCCAGGCCGTCAAAGCCGTGCAGGTACAAGCCGCCGGCCAGGCTGATGAAGCTGGCCGCCGAAATCCAGTCGGCGGCGGTGGCCATGCCGTTGAACAGGGCCGGCACGCGCCGCCCGGCCACATAGTATTCGGACACGTTCGAAGTGCGGCTGACGACGCCGATCACCGCGTACAAGGCAATCGTGGCGACCATGAACAGGTAGCCGATCCACACGCGCGGCATGCCTTCGCGTTCGAGCAGCGCGAGCGAGGCCAGAAAAGCGAAGAAGGTCGCCGCGTAGTAAAGATAGTAACGCGACAGGCGCTTGAAATAGGTGCGCGCCGCTTTCATGGCGCCGCTCCGGCCAAGCGCCGTGCGAAGCGGCGGTCGAGCCGGTCCATCGCGATTGCATAGACGCCGATGATGGCCAGGTACACCAGCGCCACGCCCTGCGCGGCCAGGTAGAAAGAGAGCGGCCAGCCGAACATGGTCAGCGCGGAGAGCTCGCGCGCGAAAAACACGGTGCAGAAGGTGGCGCCAAACCATGTCAGCAGCAGCAGCATGGTGACGCGGCGCGCACGGCGCCAGTGGGCGTCGCGCGCTGCGATCAATTGCGCGCGCCGCGCCCGATCGAGGTCGGGGTCAAGGTTCAGATTGGGGTCGGGGCTGGTCATGCAAGGTCCGCGTCGAGCGCAGGGTAGGGCGGGAAGGTCAGCCGGAACAGGCAGCCCGGCGCTTTGGGCCCGGTGCTGCGCGGGTTGTTGAAAATGTCGACTTCGGCGCCGTGCTGCTGCGCGATCTCGCGCACGATGGCAAGACCCAGGCCGCTGCCGGGGGCGCGGCTGCCCAGGATGCGGTAAAAGCGCTCGAACACGTGGACGCGTTCGGCCGGGGCGATGCCCGGACCGGTGTCTTCCACTTCCAGCAGCGCGCGGTTGGCATACCCGCCGTCGTAGCGCACGCGCACCGTCACGCTGCCCCCCGCCGGCGTGTAGCGCAGCGCATTGTCGATCAGGTTGGAGAGCAGCTCGCGCAGCATCAGCGCGTGGCCGGCCACCAGTACCGCGCCGGCGGGGGCTTCGAAGCCGAGGTCGATCTTGGCGGCGAACGACGCCGGCACCCAGTCGTGCACGATGGCGCGCGCGGCGCCGTTCAAGTCCAGTTCCAGGAGTGCGAGGCCGGCTTGCGGCTGGTACTCGGCGCGCGCCAGCGCCAGCAGCTGGTTGACCAGGCGCGTGGCCGATTCCGAACTGGTGGCAAGCTGCTCGAGCGAGCGGTGGATTTCGCCCGGATCAACCTGGCGCAGCGCCAGTTCGGACTGCATGCGCATGCCCGCCAGCGGCGTTTTCATCTGGTGCGCGGCGTCGGCGATGAAGCGCTTTTGCATGTCGATGGTTTGCGCCAGACGCTCGAGCATGTCGTTGAGCGAGCCCACCAGCGGCGAGATTTCTTCGGGCACCTGGCGCGCATCGATGGGCGACAGGTCGTCCGGGCGGCGCGCGCGGATGCGTTCTTGCAGCTGCGCCAGTGGCGACAGGCCGCGCGCCAGCGCAAACCAGACCAGGGCCAGCACGATCGGCAGGATGATGAACTGGGGCAGGATCACGCCCTTGATGATTTCATTGGCCAGCAGCGCGCGCTTGTCGAGCGTTTCGGCCACCTGCACCAGCGCCGTATGCGGTTCCTCGCCGCGCGCCGCCAGCGGGCCCAGGTTCACGTACGAAAACGCGATGCGCACCGGCGTGCCGTGCATGACATCATTGCGAAAGTGGACGCGCCCGCTGCGGTAGTGCTCGGGACTGGCCGGCTGCGGCAGATCGCGGTCGCCGTCGATGTGGGCCGCGTCCGGGCCGGCGATCTGGAAGTAGACATTGTCGACGTCGTCGGCGCGCAGGATGTCGCGCGCGCTGCCGGGCAGGCGCGAGCGGACCTTGCCGTCGACTTCCTTGACCTGCTGGGCCAGCACCGTGACGCTGTCTTCCAGCGCATGGTCGAAAGGCTGGTTGGCGATCGACTTGGCCACCAGATAAGTGATAGCGATACTCATGGGCCACAGCAGCAGCAGGGGCGCGAGCATCCAGTCGAGGATTTCGCCAAACAGCGAATGCTGCATGTCTTCGTCCGGCTCGGTATTGGGCGGCACGTACAGCACCGTATCCGGCGCCAGCGCGGTGGCCTGGGTCAGGCCGGCATCGCGGTCATCCACTGTTACGGCGCTGCGTCGTCGACGGCTGCGGGCGCGAATTTTTCGAGGCAGTAGCCCAGACCGCGCACGGTGGCGATGCGCACGCCGCCCACTTCGATTTTTTTGCGCAGCCGGTGCACATAGACTTCGATGGCGTTGTTCGATACTTCCTCGCCCCATTCGCACAAATGGTCGACCAGCTGTTCCTTGGAGACCAGGCGCCCGGCGCGCGCCAGCAAAATCTCAAGCAGGCCCAGTTCACGCGCCGACAGGTCCAGCATCTGCTCGTTGATGTAGGCGCTGCGCCCGACCTGGTCGTACGTGAGCGGGCCATGGCGCACCACGGCCGGGCCGCCGCCGGCGCCGCGCCGGGTCAGGGCGCGCACCCGCGCTTCCAGTTCCGACAGCGCGAACGGCTTGGCCATGTAGTCGTCGGCGCCCAGGTCCAGGCCATTGACGCGCTGCTCGATCGAGTCGGCCGCCGTCAAGATCAGGACCGGCAGCAGCGAGGCGCGCGCCCGTAGGCGCCGCAACACTTCCAGGCCCGAGAGCCGGGGCAAGCCCAGGTCGAGGATTAGCAGATCGAACTCCTGGGTCGACAAAGCGGTGTCGGCTTCCTCGCCATTGCTGACGCAATCGATGGCGTAGCCCGACTGACGCAAGGAGCGCGTCAGTCCGTCGGCAAGCACGCTATCATCTTCGGCAAGTAAAATACGCATCCGTGGGCACCTGTTTTGATTTGCGCCTATTGTGTTTCATTTGGGGCAAGGCCGGGTAATTTTTTAAAATTGTCTGCACGTTAGGCTTGCCAAAACTACTGTACGCTTGTACAGTACCTGTTGTGATGTACCTGTGGCGCCACCCCGCCCTTCTTCAGACTGAAAGAAAATTATGGACGACAAGAAAACCGTATTGAACGCTGCAGAAAAGGGCAAGGCGCTGGCCGCCGCCCTGGCGCAGATTGAAAAGCAGTTTGGCAAGGGCTCCGTCATGCGTATGGACGGCAACGCCCCGGTGGAAGAAGTCCAGGTTGTCTCGACCGGTTCGCTCGGTCTGGACATCGCGCTGGGCGTGGGCGGCTTGCCGCGCGGGCGCGTGGTGGAAATCTACGGTCCCGAATCGTCGGGCAAAACCACGCTCACGCTGCAGACCATCGCGCAAATGCAAAAGCTGGGCGGCACCTGCGCCTTTATCGACGCCGAGCACGCGCTGGACGTGGGCTATGCGAAAAAGCTGGGCATCAACCTGTCGGACCTGCTCATTTCGCAGCCTGACACGGGCGAGCAGGCACTGGAAATTTGCGATGCGCTGGTGCGTTCGGGCAGCGTCGACCTGATCGTCATCGACTCCGTAGCCGCGCTCACCCCGCGCGCCGAGATCGAAGGCGACATGGGCGATTCGCTGCCAGGGTTGCAGGCACGCCTGATGTCCCAGGCACTGCGCAAGCTGACCGGTTCCATTAACCGCACCAACACGCTGGTCATTTTCATCAACCAGATCCGCATGAAAATTGGCGTCATGTTCGGCAGCCCGGAAACCACCACCGGCGGCAATGCGCTCAAGTTTTACGCGTCGGTACGCCTGGACATTCGCCGCACCGGTTCCATCAAGTCGGGCGACGAAGTGATCGGCAACGAAACCAAGGTCAAGGTCGTCAAGAACAAGATCGCGCCACCGTTCAAGGAAGCGCACTTTGACATCCTGTACGGCGCAGGCACCTCGCGCGAGGGCGAAATCCTCGACCTGGGCGCCGACAACAAGATCGTCGAAAAGTCCGGTTCCTGGTACAGCTACAACGGCGAACGCATCGGCCAGGGCAAGGACAATGCGCGTATCTACCTCAAGGAGCGGCCGGAATTGGCGCGCGAGATCGAGAACAAGGTCCGTGCCGCGCTCGGCGTACGCGAACTGCCGCCTCTCCCAGGCGAAGAGCCGGCGGTCGCGGCCAAGGCGCCCAAGCTGAAAGCTGTCGCCGAGTAATCGGGCGTCGTTGCTGATGGCCCGGCCCCAACTGAGCCTGAAAGGCCGTGCCCTGCGTTTTTTATCGATGCGGGAGCACAGCCGGCTGGAACTGGGGCGCAAGCTGTCCAAGTATGCGCAAGAGGGCGACGACGTCGCCGCTCTGCTCGACTTTCTGGAAAAAAACAACTGGCTGTCGCAAGAGCGGTTCTCCGAATCGCTGATCCACCGGCGCGCCCATCGTTTCGGCAACAGCCGCATCATGGCCGAGCTGCAGAGTCATGGCGTAGGTGGTGTAGCCTTGCAGAAATTAAAGGCGGGTTTGAGCGACAGCGAAACGGGCAGGGCATGCGAAGTGTGGCAGCGCAAGTTCGGTACGGTCGCTACCGATCCTGCCGAGCGCAACAAGCAAGTGCGCTTCCTGATGCAGCGCGGATTTTCCCAGAAAGCGGTGCGCGCCGCCATGAAGGGCGAAGTCGACGACGACTTCTTTGAATAGGTAAATGCAAGACGGAAAAGCGGAGCGCATTCTGCCATGTTTGCAAGCTCGCACTGCATACTCCTCGCTGGCGGAGTGCGCTACGCTTTTCCGCCCTGCGCGGCTCGGGATATGTTGGAGAGACTTCTTATCACAGCCTTGACGCATACCAGGCGACTCCTTGACTTTCCACACTCGCGTTCTACATTTGATTGTCTCTGTAGTTGGGCGGTGACTGTGTCTCGTATCCCTATTACATTAACACCACTCGACAGGCGTTCCATGCTCTACCGGCTCTACTCGTCCATCGGCAATACCCGCGGCTTGAAAGACTATCTCGGCTATTTCGAGATCGATCTCGACGGCTACTTTACGCGCTACCTGGAAATTAACGGCAATGGTTTAGCGTATCGCTACACGCGCGACCATCCGGCTGATGAGTTCGGTGGGCTACCCGCAGGCGTGTGGGATGAATCAGAAGCGGCCCATCCGGAAGCCGGCACGTTCGTCCCGCTGACTGCAGCGTTATTTGCGGCAGTATGGGCGCGCACGCGTTGCGCCAACGTCAGGTCTGTGTCCGCAAGCTAAGCCAGGCGTTTATCGCCTCGCGTTGCAGGCAAGAGACAGCGGTGCGGCGACAGGCGACTTTTCGTCCGTGGCATGTTTCACATGGCTCGCGCCGAAGCAGGAGACTCACTTCTATCGCGTCTTGTAATAAACTGCGTGTTCGCTTGCCGGTTTACGTGTGCGAGTCAACCAATCACGGATTCCCACATGTCCGAACACACGCACGATTTTTTGAACTGGCCGTTCTCTGACGCTACCAACACGGTAACCTTCTCTACAGCCAAAGTAGTGCACGATGGCTTTCCGGTGCTACGCGTGTCGCATGATCGCGATGGCGGTTGGCAGTTTCTCGATGCCACGACGTACGAGCCAGGGGAGTGCATCCTGCTTTGTCTGGGATGCATCCTCGAGCGCGACGCGACGTTGGGGCAGGTCAGCGATCTGCTTCCAGGTTGGAGCGCGTGGCGAGAAAAGGTCGGCGCGGACTGGGAACGTTGGGAGCAAGCGCCCGATGAAGAGGAGGAAGATGAGGATGAGCAAACCGCCTGTTCTGGCGATGGCGACGCGAAAGCCCTTGCTGATATCGAAGAGTATGGACTCCATGTGATCAGCGTTATGGAAGAAGAAGGCTTGCCGCCGTTTGCTTACTCGATCGGAATTGAGCAATCATTGGGAATGCCGGAACTCATCGTCATCGGATTAAAGAGCGAGCTTTCCCACTACGCGATCAACGAATGCTATCGACAAATGCGGGACGGGCGCGATTTGCCACCGGGCTCGCGTGTTGCCGGCTTGCTGGGCGGCGGATTCGAGTGCGTGATCGGCGACGTCGCTCCTGTGCACTTCAAGCAATACATGGGCTGGGCTCTGTGGCTAAATAAAGGCAGTGGTTTCAGAGCCCATCAAATTATTTTCCCGAGCACCACAAATACTTTCCCATGGGAGCCTGAGGCCAGCGAATGGTTTCGCAATCGGCAGCCTTTGCTGGCCGAAGGCCGGCCGGCGACAGCCTGACTGTTTAGTCGTATGCCCGGCGTTCTCAAAGACCAAGTGCAACACCTTCTGCTGTAAGGTGCCGCCATGGCAAAAATCTACAAACATCTGACTACTCAAGAGCGCGCCGTCGTCATGACCATGCGCGCCGACCAATG